>JBGSUZ010000272.1:0-2427 GCA_041753235.1 Acidaminobacteraceae bacterium | reverse complement strand
TCCCGCTATAATCAACTTTTCTGAATAGGGCAAAGCCTTAATAAAATTCCAATTAAAACTTGCACCCGTCCCCCCATAGGCCTGTTCCTGCCAAGCATCCAATACAACGTTGGATACAAGACCACTTTCAATCCATTTTTTAATTTCCGCACACCCCTCTAGTGGGTTATCGCCAAGCCGAATGGCTTTCCAAATTTGACAGTTGTCATAACCAGCGTTTAAGCGTTCTAACTTCTCTTTAAAAGCGCTAACAAACGTTATCGACTCGTCTCCGTGAAGCTGAATTACCTTTAAGCCGGCTTTTACACCACCAAGCAGCAGTGCTTCAGTTGGGTTCACAAAAACACCGACGGGTGTAAACCGCTCATGCAACATTGAGGTCAGCGTTTCTAAATGGGAAAGTTCTACCTGTCTTTTGCTTTTAGCAAGGACAAAGCCAATATGTGTAAGCCCTTTGCCTCCATGCGCATTTAGCCAAAGTACCTCATGCGTGTGTTTAATCCCACAAAATTTCAGTATGGGGCTATCTTTAGTCTCTTCCTGCATCACATTCGCCCTATCTATCACAGTAGCCACCCCTTCTCACCGCCCATTTTGATTGACAAATTCAGCCGTCAATTCAGGGCGTCGCATCAACTGTTCTCCAATCAACACGCCGCTAAAACCAGCCTCACTCAGACATGCCATATCCGCACTTGTCCTTATACCACTTTCACTAATGGCTACTATTGATGGTGGCATTTTCTCCATCAATCTTAAACTATTATTTAGGTCTACTTCAAAGGTGTCTAGGTTTCGGTTATTAATACCAACTGCAACCGGATTTAAAGCCAACACCCGCTCTAATGCTTCTGCCGTATGAACTTCAAACAGCACATCTAGCTTTAAGGTCTTTGCAATCTGGTAAAAGGATGCTAACTCCACGTCACTCAACAAACTTGCAATGAGTAAAATTGCCTGTGCCCCAAATAAAGCGGACTCGTATATTTGATAGGCCTCTATTATAAAATCTTTACGTAGCACAGGTGCGGCAACTGCTGAAACTACTTTTTTTAAATCGTCTGAGTGACCCTGAAAATGATCTTCTTCCGTTAGCACACTAATACACTGGCAAGCACTGCGTTCATAGTTCAGAGCAATTCTGAGTGGGTCAAAGTCAGGACATATAAGGCCTTTGGAAGGCGATGCACGCTTCACTTCCGCAATAATGCCAAGCTTTCCAGTTACCGCCCTGTGTTCTCTCAAAGTACTTATAAACCGGCTGTCCGTAAGTGACTGGGCTTCTAACGCGGTTCTAATTTGCGCCAGTGGCATACACCGCTTTCGCGCCTCCAGTCTTAGTTTACCGCTGTCAATAATTTTTGACATGTAGGTTTGGTATGTATTCACCGAGAGCACCTCATTTCATTTAGCAAGCCGTATGCCGCGCCACATTCAAGTACCTGACCAGCTAAAGCCATGCCCTCTCTGAGGTTACTGGTCAAACCATATAAGTAAATCGCTGCACCTGCGTTCATTTGAATAATATGACGGTCACTGATACTTGACTCATTTTTAAGAATCGCCTCAAGTCTATGGGCATTTTCAACAGCATTTCCGCCTCTAATCGCTTCTAGCGAAACCCGCTCAAACCCGTACATTTCAGGAGAAATAACGGTCTTGTGAACCTTTCCAGATTCAACAAAGATTACCTGCGTGTCACCACAAATGCTTATTTCGTCTAGCCCCTCAGTCCCATGGACGAGCATGGCTTTTTGAATATGGACACTAGCGAGATAATCCGCCATTAAGGCCATTACCTTCGAATCGTAAACCCCAATCAGCTGAACGTCTGCGTTAACTGGGTTGAGCAGCGGTCCGAGCATGTTAAAAAAAGTTTTGACGCCTAAACTTCTCCGAATAGGCCCAACCGCCCCCAGCGTTGGGTGAAAATGCGGTGCATAATAAAACCCGAGTCCAAACCGATGCAGGTCATGACTCACTTGATTGCCATTTTGACGAATAGGCAATTCCAAAGCTTCCACCAAATCAAAGGCACCACTTTTGCCACTTACCGCTCGGTTGCCATGCTTAGCAACCTTAGCGCCAGCCGCCGCCGCAACAAAAGCCGCTGTCGTAGAAACGTTAAACGTATTCAAATGATCTCCGCCAGTCCCACAAGTGTCTATTAGTTTCATTTCAGGCCGCATAACCTCAAGTTGCTCGGCTCTTATGGCTTCTATAAACCCTGTAACTTCCTCTACCTCAGGCTTTCGCTGTTGATAGATTCCGAGTATCCAGCTGATTTGATTTTCATTGAGCAGTTCACTGAGCATCGCCTTCATTAATTTGAAAGCCTGTGTTTTATTTAAGCTTTTTCCCTCTGTCAGTGTCATCATAATTGTCATGATTTTATGTCCTCCAAGAACGCTTCAATTGCCGCCAGAC
>JBGSUZ010000271.1:0-2400 GCA_041753235.1 Acidaminobacteraceae bacterium | reverse complement strand
GCGAAGCCGCCTTCGTCGCCAACACCTGTAGCGAGGTTTTTCTTAGTTAATACTGATTTGAGGTTATGGTAAATTTCTGCACCTGTTCTAAGCGCTTCTTTGAAAGATGTAGCGCCAACTGGCATTACCATGAACTCTTGAATATCTACGTTATTATCAGCATGTGAACCACCATTAAGGATGTTCATCATTGGAACTGGTAATGTTTTAGCGTTAGTACCGCCAATGTATTGGTAAAGTGGTAAAGCAAGTGACTCAGCAGCAGCTTTAGCAACCGCCATAGAAACACCAAGAATTGCGTTAGCACCAAGTTTAGCTTTGTTAGGTGTACCGTCTAATGCGATCATCGCATTGTCGATCTCAACTTGATCGTAAACGTTCATGCCTACGATTTCTGGAGCGATGATGTCGTTAACGTTGTTAACTGCTGTTTGAACGCCTTTACCAAGGTATCTGCTCTTGTCGCCGTCTCTAAGTTCAACCGCTTCGAAAGCACCTGTAGATGCGCCTGAAGGGATACCAGCTCTGCCCATTGTACCGTCTTCTAAGTATACTTCAACCTCGATTGTTGGATTGCCTCTTGAGTCAAGGATTTCTCTACCGTAAACGCCAATAATTGTTGACATAAATTAATTCCTCCAGTTTATAAGTTTTATTTTTGAAGCAGGCTAATGCCTGTCATTTCAACGGGTTGTTCAAGGTTCATAAGTTCTAATAACGTTGGTGCCAAGTCACAAAGCTTACCGCCATCTCTGAGCTTTACATTGCCAGCGCCTGCTAAAATAACAGGTACATGGTTAATGGTGTGGGCTGTGAAAGGCTTGCCAGTTTCGTAATCTACCATCATTTCTGCATTGCCATGGTCTGCCGTAATAATGACTTGACCGCCAAGCGAAAGAATCTTGTCAACAACTGTGCCAAGGCAAGTGTCAACCGTTTCAACCGCCTTTACAGCCGCTTCAAAAACGCCTGTATGTCCGACCATGTCTGGGTTAGCGTAGTTACAGATAATCAGGTCATACTTGTCTTCGTTGAGATTTGCAATAAGCTGTTCAGTCAACTCAGGTGCGCTCATCTCTGGCTGTAAATCATAAGTTGCCACTTTAGGCGAAGGGATCAGTTCTCTGTCCTCATTCGCATTGGCCTCTTCGACTCCGCCGTTAAAGAAGAATGTTACGTGGGCATATTTCTCAGTTTCAGCAATACGAAGCTGATTAAGACCCTTTGAAGCGATGTAAGTGCCCAGTGTATTGTTAATGGTTTGTGGTTTATAAGCCACGCTCACATTAGGCATTGTAAGGTCATACTGAGTCAAGCAAACATAAGTCGTCTTGAAGTATTTTCTTTCAAAACCGTCAAAAGCTTCATCGACAATAGCTCTAGTAATTTCTCTAGCACGGTCAGGACGGAAATTGAAGAAGATGATTGAATCGCCTTCACCAACAGTCGCCATTGGCTTGCCATTTTCTAACACAACACCCGGTAAAACGAACTCGTCGTTAACACCTTCTGCGTAGTTAGCTTCAACAAGTTCAGAAGCAGATGCGTAGCCTTTGCCTTCACCAAACACAAGTGTTCTGTAAGCTAGCTCCACGCGCTCCCAGCGCTTGTCTCTATCCATTGCGTAGTAACGGCCTGAAACTGTAGCAATTTTGCCTGTGCCGACTTTCGCCATGTGTTTTTCTATTTCTGCAATATACTCAAGCGCGCTCTTTGGTGGTGTGTCTCTACCGTCAAGGAATGCGTGAACATAAACTTTTGTAAGACCATTTTGATGACAAAGGTCAATGAAGCCCTTCAAGTGATCAATGTGGCTGTGTACACCACCATCTGACAATAAGCCAAACAAGTGTAATGGTTTATCATTTTCTTTTGCGTTATTAACTGCCTTAAGCAGCTCAGGGTTTGTAAAGAAGTCGCCGTCTAAAATAGACTTTGTGATTCTTGTCAGTTCCTGATAAATAACGCGACCTGCACCAATGTTAAGGTGACCGACTTCAGAATTGCCCATTTGGCCCTCCGGAAGTCCGACATCCATGCCGCTGGCGCCGATTTCTGTGGTAGGAAACTCTTTCACCAATTTATCAAAGTTAGGTGTATTCGCTGAATATACCGCATTGAAATTGTGATTTGAGTTGTTGCCCCAACCATCAAGGATGACTAAAGCTACAGGTTTTTTCATGGTGCCTCCTTAAAAATTAACGAGAGAGATAAAGCTATCCGCTTTAACGCTAGCACCGCCGACAAGTGCACCGTCGATGTCTGCTTGTTTCATGATCTCTTCTACGTTTTCAGGCTTCACGCTGCCGCCGTATTGAATGCGAACTTCTTCAGATACCACGTCACCGTAAAGGTCAACAAGTACTGTTCTGATGTAAGCAATAACGTCGTTAGCATCTT
>JBGSUZ010000270.1:0-4387 GCA_041753235.1 Acidaminobacteraceae bacterium | reverse complement strand
AAAGTCAAATACATCAGACTTGAAACTAGATGCCCTCAGTTCATTGGTGTGGAAGTCTATTGATGGGAAACGCAATATATATGAGATTGGTGAGATTGTTAAGAAAAAGTTTGGTTCAGACTGTGAACCTGTCTATGATCGATTGATTATGTTTGTTCGTTACTTGAATCGCAGGGGTTGGATTTACTTTGAAAACAAAGAAGCTAAGTTAGCAAAGCACATAAAAGAGAGCAATAAAAAAGAACACGAATAGAAAAAGGCGACCGTTTTGAACGACCGCCTTTTTTAGAATCTGTGAGTTATGTTCGTACACACTAAATTTTGAAATGAGATATTTCATCGTTGAGCATGGTAGAAATTTCATTAAGCTGTTGTGCAGACTTTGCAACTTCTTCAACGGCGCTAACTTGTTGATCCATTGAAGCGGTAACTTCCTGAGCAGCAGCAGCAGTTTCTTCCGAAACAGCAGAAATATTCTCTATATTGCTGTGGATAAGCTCTTGATTAGCAGTAAGGTCTTTAACCGAGTGCTCAATATTATTGATATGCTCTGAAATTTGACCATAAGCTTGACCAATTGTACCAAATGCCTCAAGTACAGATTTAACAGAATCGTCTTGTGCTTGAGCATTTTCTTTTAATAAGCTCATACTGCTGACGGTCTTCTTAGTATCTACTTGGATATTGCCAACGATTAATCTTACTTCGTCTGCAGATTTTGCGGACTCTTCTGCAAGTTTTCTTATTTCTTCAGCAACTACGGCAAAGCCTCTGCCATGTTCACCAGCTCTGGCAGCTTCAATAGAAGCATTAAGGGCAAGTAGGTTAGTTTGAACTGAAATAGCCGAAATCGCATCTAATATGCCACCAATCTCTTGTGTTTTTTCACTGAGCTCAGTAACGACTTCACTAATCATGACATTGGCTTCATTTGACTTAACATTTGTTTCATCTAAGTTTTGGATAGCACTGAAACTATCTTGGTTCGCTTTATTCAGCAGTTTAGCTGAAGTAAGCATATTCTCAGTAATTTGATTGAGTGTACTGAATTGAGTAGATAGGTCTCTAGAGGTCATAGCGGCACGTTCTGCATCGCTTGCTTGATCCTCAGCGCCTTTGGCAATATCTTCAACAGTTTTAGCAACTTCATCAGCTGAAGCACTAACTTCTTCGCTGGTAGCGGCTAGATTTTGTGCAGCATGTGTAAGTTCTTGAGATACATCTTGAACGTTAGCAACAAGTTTGCCTAGGTCTAGTATGGTCTCGTCGAAGTAGGTGCTCAAAAGGCCAACCTCGTCTTTTGAAACGATATTGGAGCGCGCGCTCAAGTCGCCAGTACGGGCAACCTTCATAGATTCAACCAATTTGCGAATATTGTTATTGAACTGGTTAGTCAAAAGAAGAATGAGCACAAAGCTAAGAATGATAGCGATGAAGCCACAGAAAATAGTAAAGAAGATCAAATCATTGACTTCTTTCTGAAGCTCGTCCATATAATACGTAGATATAATGCTCCAGTTGAACGCTGGGACTCTATGAATAATGCCAAGTTTTTGCTTTGTCGCATTACCCTCTTTATAATTATAGTAAATAATGTTTGAGCTTGGATCTGCAAGTGCTTTTATAAGTGCTTCCGTTTCAAGTGGTTTACCAACTTTAGCGGCGTCTTTATGGCTAATGATGATATTGTTCTTGTCTATAATGATTGGATAGCCTTTTTCACCAATTCGAAGTTTATTAGTCTGCTCATTGATAATGCTAAGTGCGACGTCAATGGACATGACGCCAATGAACTTACCTTGTTTGTCTTTGATAGGTCTGCAGACGCTTATAACCATTTGATTGACACTGTCATCAAAATATGGGTCTGTCCAGAATGTTTGTGTTTGAGACTTACCAGCAATGTACCAGTCACGTTTGCGTGGATCGTAGTCGGGACCAAGATCATCATCTGGTTTCATAATCATTTTACCCATTTCAGTTCCCATATAGAAAAATAAAATATCTGGGTTGGCTTGAACAGTCTTATCCAAAACAGCCAGAAGTTTTTGCTCCGCAACTGGATCTTGTAAAACCATTTGCGTTTCTTCTAACCCTGCAACTGCGTCTAGTGTCCTAGAAAAATGAGATAGGTATGCACTTATGGAGTTGTCAATTGACTGCGTTAGCTGAGATGTTTGACTTTCAGCATTTTGTTTTAACGTGGTATTGAGTTTGAAGTATGTACCACCAGAGACTAATGCTAAAGTAACCGTAATGACAATAGCGAATGCAATCATAATCAAGGCACGTATGCTACGTTTTACTTTAATACCTTGAGATGGCTTTGCTTTTTTTGGCATGTTTTAATTCCCCCTTACTTGTAGTTAAAAATGACCCTAAATGTAATATCGAACGATTTTCAAAAAAACTTGAGCACTGATTTTATTATACCCCTATACGTTTAAAATAATAAGGAAATGTGATTACTGATTATGAACGATAAAATATTTTTTATTCATTTAAAATGCTATTTTGTATGAAAAGTGGGCATATATATAATGAAAAGGCAGATATTTTTCTATAATTTTTCATGTTTCAGAATATACTGAAAAAATGATTGATTTATAAGAATCATATTTGTATAATGTTAATAACCCAAAATTATTAAATTTTCATAACAAAAGAGAGGGGGAAATTTATGAGTAGTTCAAGAGAAAACTGGGGATCCAAGATGGGTCTAATTCTAGCCATGGCGGGAAATGCCGTCGGACTAGGTAACTTCTGGAGATTCCCGTACCAAGCAGCCAGCAATGGCGGCGGCGCATTCATGATTCCGTATTTTGCGGCACTCTTACTCATCGGTATACCAACACTGTTAGTAGAGTGGAATTTAGGCCGTTACGGCGGTAAATATGGTCATGGTACACTTGGCCCAATGGTTTACCTTCAAGCGAGAGAAGGGGTTAAACCGAAAACAGCTATTATAATTGGTTCTATTGCCGGCAGTATGGCCTTTGCGGTCACTATTCTAGTTAACTCCTATTACAATCACGTTATTGGCTGGACATTGGGGTACAGCTTCTTATCGGTAACAGGTGGCTACATGGATTCAGCTATTGGCACTGGCGATGTATTTGTCAGTTACATACAAAATCCAGCATATGTTATGACTTTCTGGATCATTTCACTGGCAGCATTGGGTTATGCTGTTATGAGAGGGGTACAGAATGGTATTGAAATTGTTGCTAAAACACTAATGCCTATACTTTATGTATTTGGTATTGTATTAGCAGTTAAAGCCCTTACTTTAGGCGCACCTGTCAATCCTGACTGGTCTGCTATCAAAGGTCTTGAGTATGTTTGGACACCTCGTTTTGACCAGTTAAGCTGGAAGGGTGCCATCGCAGCAGCAGGACAGATTTTCTTCACATTATCGATTGGTATGGGGATTATCTGTAACTACGCTTCATACATCAAGCCAGATGATGACGTAGTCGTTTCATCCATTGCAACTGCATCCTTGAATGAGTTTGCTGAGGTTATCCTCGGTGGTACTGCGGTTATTCCAATTGCTTATGCATTCATGGGACCAGAAGGCGTTAAAGGCGGCGTTGGTCTTTCATTCATCGCACTTCCTAACGTATTTAGAGCGATGGGCGGCGGTCAAATCTTTGGTGGCATGTGGTTCTTATTACTCTTCTTTGCTGGTTTTACATCTGCAATTGCAATGTACAACTATTTGGTAGCACTTTTAGAAGAGAATCTTGGTCTTAAAAAGCAAACGGCATCTATCGCGATCTTCTGTCTTTATATTCTCGTTGGCCTACCTGTAGGTTTAGAGCCAATTCTTACAAAGACTGCAGATCTTGCATACTTCACTGAAATTGATAACTGGATTGGTTCTTACTTGCTCGTTGTTCTAGGCTTTATTGAAGTACTCGTTGCAGGACACCTTATGGGAGACAAAGCCTTTGAAGAAATGAACAGAGGCGGTTACTGGAAGGTTCCAAAGTGGTTCTTCAATATCTTTACGAGAGGTATAACACCATTCTTACTAGCTATTTTGTTATTCTTCTCAACTTTAGATTATATCAAAGCGGGCTACTTCAGATGGGTTCCATCATTTGTTGAAAACTCACCTCAATTGGTTCCTTGGGTTCAAGGCGCACGTTTAGTAATTTTGGTAGTCTTTGTTATCGGCTTCTATACTTCATACGTTTCTATTAAACGGACTTATGGTAAAGAACTTGAAGAAAACAAAGTATCTATCAGAATTGAATAAGGAGGTTACTTTATGAATGCTGGTGCACTATTTTTCCTAGTAATGGGTTGGGGCATTATCTTAGTAACTGCTACTATTACAATGCTCAAAATCATGAAGGAAAGCAAATAATATTTTAACCCC
>JBGSUZ010000269.1:0-6816 GCA_041753235.1 Acidaminobacteraceae bacterium | reverse complement strand
CAATGCTTTGGTTTGAAGGTTCAGTGCTGCTGTAGGCATTTAGCGGTAAATTTCGCTGTGCCCATTCTACGGTAGTCATCTTTTTAATGGCTTCTAACGCGGGTTTTAGGGCCGCTTCTGTGGCAAGTTGAACGACTTGGAAGTCTTCGTAGCTTTCAACAGTTGCCATTTTTAAACTCGCATTCGTTTTGAGTTCATTGGCAAATTCTTCTGCCTTGCCTGTTTTTGTTTTGACAATTAACGCGCATTTTGACTGCTCTAAATTTTCCTTAACTTCGCTTAAATACTGCTCTGCACGAATGGATTCTGCTCTGAGCACCTTACCTGTATTACTCTCTGCAAATGCAGTATCATAATAAGGCGATATTGAGAGTACCGTCATGCTTATCATCATGACCCTTGCAAGGGTCTTTCTCATCTGTTTCATGTGCCCTCCGATCTAGTCTAACTTCTCTTTTTTAGCGGTGTCCGATGTGTTCTTGCTGCTTTCGTCTATAAATACGGTGTAGGAAATATACGAGCCGCCGTACACCTTGGATTTGAACTTGATATTGTTGACCACGCCTGTCCACAGGTAGCCCTGTTCAACGCCTTTGCTGACCTTGAAGACAATTTTGCCCGGTTCAAAGGAAACAATTTCAATGTCGGTTCCCTTTACCTTGCCCGGTTCTAGCTCTTTTTCAGTTGAATAGCCACAGAGGTCTGTTACCTCAATAGCGCCCGGGTTATAAGTCACTTGAAGTTCATATTTTTCAAAGTCGGCTATTTTCGATGCAGTAAGTCCCAAATCAATTTCTTTTTCCTTTTTACAGACGGCCTTTATGGCATTATTGACAATCAGTTTTGACCAGTCACCTGTACCAATCATGTTGATGCCTCTAATTTTATAAGCTTGCTCGACGTTTAAAACACCGCGCTGTCTGTAGAAGTTTCGGTTCCCTATGCTTACAGACTTAAAAGTCCCATCCTGTTGTTTGACTGCCACTTCGTAGTTATTGACTGACTCCGCCGCATCCCAGCTGAGACTTGCGAAGTAAGTAGAATTGTCTATTGCAATATTCTTCGGTGCTGTAGGTACACCCGGAAGTGTTCTAATGGTCATAGGCTCTGACCAGTCGCTTAGGGCGTAGGTATTCTTCGCTCTCACTCTGTAAGTGTGGTTGCTAAACGGCTCCAGTTGCTCGTCAGTGTATTTATTCTTGTCGAGGGCCTCTACTGCCACGCCATCGACTTCTACTTCGTAGAGAAGGTCTGTGGCCTGCTCCGCGTCGTCCCAAGTGAGTACAATGGTGTTTGAAGAAGCTGTGCTGCTCAAATTGACTGGCTTCTGTGGAAGTTTCGAAATGCCTTCCACACTGATTGCCTTTGACCATGCACTGCTGCCCTTTACGCTCGTTGCTGCAAAGCTAAAGTTTTTCACTTCTTTAGCGCCTAGTCCCTTCACTTCATAATTAGGTTGAGTCAGGGTAATGCCTAGGTCATTGCCGTCCTGCATGACTTTGTAGGACTCTGCGCCTTGAACCGGTGCCCAGCTGACGATGAAGCCTTCTGGCGTCTCCTCTACTTTTTCAATATGTGGTGTTTTCAGGAGCATGGTTTTCATAGTACCTGTAGCAATAAGACTGCTCCCGCCAAATTCGTTGACGGCACTGATGCTGTAGTCGTATTGGGTGTCAGGTTTGAGACCTGAACGTATACAGAAATTGCTGGCACCATTGTTGATTTTATGACCGCCATTGTAGCTGATTTCATATCTAGACGCATTTGTGACTGGTTCCCAAGTAATAACGATGCTGTCGTCTGTTGCTGTGGCAACGCATTTTGTTGGGTCGGTTACCGTGGCTGGTGCGCCTTTGGTTGTTTGCATGCTGAATCGTTCTGACCAAGAGCTGTAGCCTCTTTGATTTTGCGTTCTGATTCTATAAACATGTCTGCTGTTTGGTGGCAGGTTCGTGTGTTTGAAACTGATGTCTTTGCCGACACTATAAATTTCACCATCTGCTTCGACTTGATAGCCAAAAGCGTTTGGAATGGCTTCCCATTTGAGTGTAGCTGTGTAGTTGTCTGTGCTTGAAGCTTCCTTTAAAATTTTTGGTGCTTCAAATTCTGCGGGCTTGGTTTGGAAATATTCTTTGTGTACTTCACTGTCGCCTGCATCGTTTGAAGCAATGATTTCGATAATATATTTTGTGTCAAACGTTAGTCCATTGAGTGTCAGATTAGTGTCCATGGTTGTCAACTCTTTGATAACCTTGTCTCCGCTAACAACTCTTATTTTATAATTAACGGCGTCCTTGACAGGTGCCCAGCTGACTTTCGCCTCTGTAGAGGTTGTGGTAATGTCTGCTTTGGTTAGTTTGACGGGTTTGTCTATTGCGACGTTGGTTAGAACTGCTGGTGAAGCCGCAGTTACGATTTGGTCTCCATTTCTAGCTATAGCTGTAACCGTATAACTTATACCTGGGTTTAGCGTTGGGTCATTGATCGCTATGCTTTTGCTTGCACCAAGTGCTAACCAGTTGTCACCTGCCGGCGCAAGTCGACCTAAGTTATTGACTTCTTTTATGACGCCCGCTTTGTCTTTGACAAATATTTTGTACTGGGTGTTGATTGGGTTGTTGTCTGTTATTTTTATGTTGATTTGTTTTTCTCGCTTCATTTCTGCGGTGAGGGTTGGGGGTTCTGCGAGGGTGTAGATTGAAGAAGTAGTTACACCAATAGCATCTTTCGTGTTAATAACTTCAGCCTTAATGTCATACCTTAAGTTTGGCTTTAAACCATTCAAGGTAGTTCCCAATCCATACGCATTATTGCCAGCCAACCATTGAGGTTGATTAATTAGTGTTCCAGCTTGCGTTACGGTTGCACGGTATGGTGCGGTTTTAATTGGATAAGGTGTAAGTGCCGCGTTTATGTCAAATGAAATTCTATTTGTTTGGGCGTTTTTATTTACAACGACTACATTGTTTGCTGCTACTTTCTCAACCGTAATTGTTTTGAATTGCGACTTAGAACCTTGATCGTCTTCTGACCAGAGTGTTATATAATAAATACCAAGGGATAAGTTGGCCCCAAGTGGCACTGAATAGGTGAATTCATGGTTTTCACCTTTACTTTTCAATGGACTAGATACCTCCCCCTTTTCTACAAAAACTTGACCATTCTCAGCTTGCAGTTTGTAATATACACCTACTGCTTGATGTGCATCTAAATCCTTAAAACTACCGCTGACCGTCATGCTGTCTGTTCTAGGATTATTGACGCCTTCCGATTGATTAATAGTTAATGTTGGCGGGTATGCTATTTTTTCCATGCGTATGGTTTTGATAGGGGACATATAGCCTTTATCGTCGTGCGCAAAAACTTTCAAATAGTATGTACCTACTGGAAAATTCGGTTCTAATGGGTAGCTAAAATCAAATTTCTGGTCAATACCTCCTGTAATACGCGCACCAGCAGCCAACCCTGAGCTGATAAGTTGACCTGAAGAATTTTCTAAATTATAGTAAATAGCTGCATATTGCGTCGTATCTGGGTCTCTAAATGTACCATTTATTTTCATACTGTCTGTACATTCGTAGCCAATACCTTCTGATTGAGCTAAGTTAAGTATTGGTGGACTGTATGGTTCCTCGCGTTTAATATAGTAGAAATCGCCTTGGACGCCATTGTCTGGATAGGTCCCGTCAAGAGCGATGATATTGCCATCGACTAAATCTGTAACAGTTTTTTGAGTGCGATCAATCAAATATTTTTCGTAAACTTCTCGCCACTCGGGTTTTTTTTCTCCATAGGAATAAAGAAAAACTCTTATTGTTTTATAAACATTATCAGGTGATGAATTGCCATAAAGTACGCCGCCGTTACCGTTAAATTGAGATTCAACATAATATGGCATGCTACAATACACATGGTCACTATAGGTTATCGCATCTCTACCATAAATAATTTTTTTATTGTAATCACTATTTACAGTTGACTGTACACTACCACTTAGTACTAATTTATAATTTAAAAAGTTATACTTCTCATACCTAAAATACTTAACATAATTCCCATCCACCGCATAAGATCTCTCCGGTGGTATAACTATTGTCTGTATTAACATCAGCACCAATAGCATTATGGAGATTCCTCTCCGTCCTAACTGCCTTTTCAAAATGTCACGCTCCTTCTCATTTTTACGGTAACAGCCTCATGCCATTACACTCTCTTCTTTTAAACAAAAATACTATTCACACATTTGTCCACAAACAAATGTGCATCACAATTAAATCACTTTATCGCCTTCTCAAAATGTCACACTCCTTGGAATATGTAATCAAGTTATAATTTTCAAAACCTTATACAGAATATTTATTTTACGTACAAAAGTCAATATATTTTTAAATTGTTTTCAAATATTTTTATTATTAAATTAATTCCCCTTCATCTCCCTATTCTGAACGCAAAAAAACCCGCGGTTTCCCACGGGCATATACACCATCATAACATTCAGTTTTGGCTTATTAAAACGAGTCAATTCTATCCTTATATTTCTTTCGCTATATCCCCAAAATCACCTCAACAGGATCCATCCCTGTCTCTACAAAAATATCTGGTTCAAGAACAGGTTCATCGTTTTTGGTTTGGTCTGGTCTAATCCACTTTTTATAGGAAATAGCACCTATCAATTTTGAATTTGGCAGCTGAAAATTTAATACATCGCCATAAGAAGAAGGCTTATTTGAAGAGGGTTGCCCTACAATTGTTCCTAACTTACCATCTTTCACCCATGTCGCCATCCACTGCGCTGAGCTAAATGTAACTTTGTTGGTTATAATAAAAAGTTCCACCTTAGGGTTTTTAACGACTTCATTTGACCCCTTTTGGGTATAACTCCCATGTGTCTGATAATAGCCATACTCTTTATGAGCCATTGGTGAATATCGCATCAATGAACCAAAGGATCCTGGCTCCATACCCAAGGCTTCCAATAAATATTTACAAGCATTTGAATCACCGCCATGATTGTCACGAACGTCAATAATAACACGTTTACTTCCATCTTCAATTGCTGCTTTCACACCTTTTATAGTCGTCTTTAGTGCTTCATTGACCTCACAAGTACCCATATAGTTACTAAATATGTATCTTTATTTAACGCTTTTCCACGAATACCACGAGAGCCACCACTCAACTTTGAGTTAGGACCAAATCCAACCTTTATCCGATGAAGACTCCCATTTCTCAGTACTTCCACCTCTACAGTATCCCTTGTTTTAACACCCTGCAAAGTTAAAAAGCGCTTACTCCGTAAATACTCATCATAGTTTAGTTCCATAGCTGGCTTATTTTCCGCTGGAAATAACTTGTCTGCAACCTGCATCAAGTTTTCAACCGGTATACCATCTATAGTTTTTACCGTATCCGCAGTGGGTACACCGCTCTCGTCTAGCACAAAAAGCTGCGAGTCGCTACAACGCCATGACAACTGTAGCCAGTCAGATTCCGACCAATAAACTTGCGTATGTCCATCTTGAAGACTTGACATGTATCTGTTAAATAGCACTTGTAAATCGTCAAGGCGCATGGCTTGGTCAGCAGACAACAGCAAATCCGCCTTAGCCTTTTGATAATTTAACGGCACTTCCTCCAAAAAAATAGGATGGGTTTCCTCGACCACCTTAATGAGCATTTGAGTATCTGCTTGAACTTGATCAGCTGACAGCACCGCGTCTCCAGCTAAAGTATCATTGTTCCATACAAATGGTGTTTTTTCCGCCATGGTCACTGGGGGCATATGCGGCAGCGCCAAAGTTACTGCTATCCCTGTGCCTGCAATAAGAATACCTAACCCAGAAAAACATATTATACTGATTTTTTTTAACTTGTTCATTTAGAACCACTTCCTCTATGTCGAAATTTATTTCTATATGTAATTAATTATAACACCTGACATGGTCAATAATGCGTTAAAAAACAATTAAATCCAATCAAGTTATCTCAATTTTATTAGTAAACCATATACCCATAATTAGTCATTAATGTAACTGTAATGCAAATGTCATGATTCTTTAAATTTATATTCGTTATAATGATTCTGATGATATAAATTTCTTAACGAAGGGAGAAACAACATGTTTAAACGTATGACAGCATTTTTATTAGCTTTAACTCTAGTATTTTCAATGTCAACAAGCTATAGTGCGACCTCTCCACCCGTCAATGAGGAAACCGAAGGAAATCTCATGGCACTTGCACTAAAGGACCTTGACCTCATAGCCGGAGACCAGCAAGGCCTTCGCTTAGATGATCAATTAACACGCGCAGAATCTCTAGTCCTTATAATAAAACTGCAAGGCAAACAGGATAGTATTAAACCCACGCCAACTTGGACACTTCCACTTAAAGATGTTAAAGCAACTGATTGGTATGCCCCTTATATCCAATACGCTTATCAAAATGATATTGCTAGAGGCATTTCCAAGGACAAGTTTGCTGCCAATGCGCCCGTTACAGAAAAACAATTTATTAAAATGTTGCTAAGTGCCACCGGTTATGAGAATACAATCGACTTTAACTGGACTACTGTGGAAAAAGATGCTGTAAAATTAGGCTATAAGTACCTATCTAAACCCACTGTTTCAGGGAAAAAAGTACTTTTTAATAGACGTGCTGCATTCTCATTAATTTTTGAAACTTTAGAGAAGACACCCAAACGTCAAAGCACTACTATCTTAGAACAACTCATCAATTTGGGAATAGTCGATTCAGATGCGCTTGCTAGTCCGTCAGCTTCTAGTATTTTAGACTCTTTATTAGTAAAAAATATAT
>JBGSUZ010000268.1:0-5420 GCA_041753235.1 Acidaminobacteraceae bacterium | reverse complement strand
CACTGGTTCGATTCCAGTTAGTCCCACCATTTTTTTAAATGCATTTGAACAATTTAACTTTATTAATTAAAGCGTGTCTGATGAATAGCATCGGGTGCGTTTTTTTACTTTTTTGACATAGCTTCAGCTTATGGCAATTTCTTCGTTTATGCCGTGGAAAAATAGGTTATAATGAAAGCTGTGCGACAATATGTGCAAAATTATTTTTGGAGGGTATTAAAGAGATGGGCTATAGCATTCCTACAATCATAGTTGCTTGCTATGCAGTTTACTGTGAAGTCAAAATGCAGAATTTGATGAAGAAACAACGTGAAGACAGCATCTATTTTCTCAAGGTGATTCCGGTGTATTATCGAGTTCTTGTATATATTACGAATACCGGCATTGCACTTTATAACTACTTAACTGGATTTGACGACTATTTTATGGGTGCATTACTGTTGTTATCTATGAATTTAGTAGTCAATATCTCAAAAATTATCGTTGCACCAGACTGGGTGACAATAGGCAATACAAGAATCAAACCAGAAAATTTTCAATTGGTTGAACTAAAAGCAATGGACGAAAAAAATGCAAAGTTTACTTTTGTCATGAATGTACGTAACCGCAAAATTCAAAGAGACTTGTATTTACCAGTGTCTTCTATAAAACCACTAACTGAAGCAATTAAGCGGGTAAAACCAGCTAAAAACATTATTCATACCAAGAAGAAGTAAGGGGGACTGCTAAATGAAGCGTATTTATATGGACAATGGGGCAACCAGCTATCCCAAAGCACCTGGGGTAGCAGAGGCCATGAGTGACTTTATCCTGAATGTCGGGTGTAATGTTGGCCGTGGTGCCTACGCCGAAGCTTTTAACGCACAGCGCAAAATCTGGGAGCTTAGAGAGATGCTTTGCGAACTCTTTGAAGGACCAGACCCTAAAAATGTGATTTTTGATATGAATATTACCCAGAGTTTAAATATGTTGATCAAAGGGTTTCTAAAAGAAGGAGACCATGTGCTTATTTCACCTATGGAGCATAATGCGGTGGTTAGGCCTTTGCATCAGCTGACTTCAATAGGCGTGAGCTATGATTTGTTGCCAGCAGACGAAGCGGGTTGTTTGGTGGTAGAACGGTTTTCAGAATTTGTAAAGCCAAATACAAAAGCCATTATTTGTACCCACGCCAGTAATGTTTGTGGAACTGTTAATCCACTTGAAGAAGTAGGCGCTTTTGCAGAAGCTGCTGATTTGTGGTTTATTGTAGACGCAGCCCAAACAGCTGGGGTTATGCCAGTTTCAATGAAGCGATTCAAAGCAGATGCCATCGCTTTTACAGGTCATAAAGGATTACTTGGGCCTCAAGGTGTGGGTGGGTTTATACTCACAGATGCACTTAATGAAAGGTTAACACCGCTAATCGCTGGAGGTACAGGCAGTCACTCAGAGTCTGTCGTGCAGCCAGAATTTTTACCTGATAAATTTGAATCAGGAACGCCTAATACGGTCGGCTTATATGGTCTACATGCAGCACTGAGCTATTTAAACAAGGAAGGCATGGAAAAAATATTTGCCCATGAAATGGCACTGACAGAGCAATTTATGAATGGTATACGTTTGCTATCAGGGGTTAAACTCGTTGGGCGTCAAGATGTACAAGGACGTACCGCTGTTGTTTCAGTGGACTTTGAAGGTTATGATAATGCAGAAGTCAGCTACTGTCTTGAAAAATACCATGGCATAGCGACGCGGGTTGGCATGCACTGTGCACCCCTTGCGCACCAACAGTTAGGTACGTTTCCACAGGGAACTGTAAGGTTTAGTTTCTCCTATGCCAATACAACAGAAGAAATAGAAACAGCAATCAATGCCATTCAAGAAATACTAAAAACCCTATAAGGAGGCAGGATATGAAAACCATAGCGTTTATAGGAACAGGCAACATGGCAGGTGCAATGATTGAAGGCATTATGAGCAAGGGTATTATTAAAGCAGAAGAAGTGGTGCTATATAACCGCACAGCGGCTAAGGCAGAAGCTATTGCAGCTAAGTATCCAGGTATGACCGTTGCCGACTCTGAAATTTCAGCGGCACTACAGTGCAAATACTTGGTTCTTGGCGTTAAACCTTATCAGTATCAAGAGGTAATTGAAAAATTTAAAGAAGAATTTAGTTCCGACCAAGTCCTTATTACCATTGCCGCAGGCGTTAGTATTGAAGGTATCCGTTACTGGTTTGGAGACGAAGTTAAAGTGGTGCGAACAATGCCGAATACACCGGTTCGGGTCATGGCGGGCATGACGGCGGTTAGTTTTTCAGACCGTTTAGAAGGAGAAGAGCAAGAGTGGAGTCTTCAATTCTTCGAAAGCTTTGGTGAAGTAGAGGTCATAGACGAGAAATTGATGGATGCAGTTCCAGCAATAAGTGGTTCAGCACCAGCATATATGTTTCAATTGATTGAAGCGATGGCAGATGAAGGTGTAAGACAAGGTTTTCAACGTCAACAAGCCTATAAAATGGCTGCACAAGCCATGTATGGGGCTGGCAAGATGGTCCTTGAGACTGGTGAACATCCTGCTGTATTGAAGGATCAGGTAACCTCGCCGGGTGGCACAACCATAGAGGCATTAAAGGTGCTTGAAGAAAATGGCTTTAGAGCAGCGATGATGCGGGCGATGGAAGCTTGTACAAAAAAGACAATTCAACTGGCATCAAAAAAATAAACGGAATTGAGGATATGAGATGAAAAGATTGGTGATAAGAATGAAAAAGTCGATTAGTTTGGGATTGATTTTTGTGCTCTGTCTATTGTTAGTAGCGTGTCAGAGTAACAAAACTGTTCAAGATCAATCTGTTTTAGAAAGCTATTTTGAAAATTTGAAGGCAGGTCAGTTTGAAGCGGCGTCGCAAAAGTTAGAAACTGTACCGGATAATTTTAACTACGGCGACAATGAAGTTATGAAACATTTCTTCGCAAAAATGACCTATACGGTCAAAGATACTAAAGAGACATCAGACGGTATGGAAACAACAGTGGTTATATCTCTTCCCAATACGGGCATTATATATGACAGCATGATGAGTGATATTGGCGATGATGTCCAGAAGCTTCAGGGTGGCAACGATGCCTCAAAATCTAAGGCTTCAAATCTGATGATTGATTTTATGCTCCAAAAAATTGATGCACCGGATGTCGTTATGGTCGAGAATACGGTAAAGGTTATTTTGAAAAAAGTTGATGACAAACTGGTAATTGTTCCAGATGATAACCTTTCAAAAGCGTTATCAGGACTTCCTAGCAAGAAGGAATAAGCAGTACATTTAGGCGAAGTAGTCTGTTAAAAAAATAAAAAGCGTTTTAACCCCCTGCGTCCGAGGTATAGAATCAGTAACAATGGTTTCTATAAGGGCTGAGCAGGGGGTTTTTTTATGAAGCTCGCAGAGTACTACGAAAAATTAGATCATTTGGCAGTTGCCTGTCGTTTGTGTCCTCATAGGTGTGTTATTAAAGAGGGAGAAAACGGTCGCTGTGGCGTCAGAGAGAATCAAAAAGGGCAACTTATTGCTACTACATATGGACGTGTCACCTCCTATGGGATAGACCCAATAGAAAAGAAGCCGTTATTTCATTTTTATCCTGGGAAAATGATTGCCAGTTTTGGCAGCTATGGTTGTAATTTTAAATGCCAATTTTGTCAGAATCATCAAATTTCGCAACAGCTGTGTGTGTCTGTTCAGACAACCGTCCAAAGTTTAATTAAGAAAGCGATGGATGATCCTGAGAGCATAGGTATAGCGGCTACTTATAATGAGCCAACCATCCAGTTTGAATTTTTGATGGACCTCTTTGAACTCAATCGAAAGTGCCACAAGAAAAATGTTATGGTGACAAATGGATTCATTGAACAAGCGCCACTTTCGGAATTAGCCACGCTAGTCGATGCGTTCAATGTTGACTTAAAAGGGTTTAGTGAAAAGTTTTATCATGATGTATGTGGGGGGAGTCTAAAGCCTGTTTTGGAGACAATTGAGTATCTCTACGACAGATCCCATTTAGAATTGACACTACTCTTGATTCCAGGTTTAAACGATGAAACAGATCAACTTAAGACGATGTTTAAAACAATTAGTGACATTTCACCAGACATACCACTGCATATAAGTAAGTATTTTCCTAACTACCAATTATATTTACCAGAAACAGACTTAGTCAAGTTAAATGAGACTGTAGAAATGGCTAAAGAACAACTCAATTTTGTCTACACAGGTAATGTACCAGACGTTCTTAACATAACAAAGTGCAAGTCTTGTGGTTACCATTTGATTGAGCGGACGATGGCACACGTAAAGGTTCTATTTCAAGATAATCGATGCCCAAGTTGCGGCAGGTTTCATCATATTCCATTCGATTAAATCGAAATCATCAGGGTATATGTACAAAAAGCAGGGGGTGAGCTTATGGAATTCCTCTTCAGAGCTATTAATGAGGAAGATGCAAACGTTATTATTAGTTATAAACACGGCAATGACTATCAATGTTTTGACGCAGACAAACACGCTTCAGATATTGACACGTTATTGGCTTCAGATTCAGTAGATTTTTATGTTGCAGTCAATGAGGAAGATGAAATTATAGGGTTTTCTGAAGTGACATTTGACGAGGATGGCCTTATGGAAATGAGTGGGGCTCTACTTCCAGAATACGCAGGCGAAGGTTTGGGCTATGACTTTTTAACCCAATGCATTGACTATTTAGTAGACAAGTATGACTATGACCAGCCTACGTTGATTACGCTAGTTAAGCCAGAGGATCGTAGAGCAGTCAAAGTATTTGAACGGGTAGGTTTCCAATTAGTCGAAGAAACTGACGAATGGATTTTGATGAGTATTGAAATTTAGCCTTTGTGGGAAAAGGTGTTGAACATTTATAAAAAACAGATTCTAGCATGAGAGAAAAGAGTCTTAAAGGGACATTTTTTCTCAGCGCTAGAATTTTTTTCGTGGTAAAATGAAAAGGACTAAAGCTTTGAAAGTGTGGGGGATGCGTTGGAATATATTGGGATTGTGATAACGGTAGTTGTTCTCGGTGTTTTAATATCATTGACGCCGATGCATCATAAATTGAGTAGAAAACCGTGGATAGGCGTGTTACTGTTTTTGACATTAGGTTATGTTTTATATAGCATATGGGGTGGTATTTGGCAGTTTTGGGCCCTCTACTTTATTATGGCGCTTGTTTTGTTAGAATATATATTTCTTTTGTTTAATAAGAACCGACAATTGCAGGTAACGGTTAAGTTTAACCGAAAAATGTTTGTCATTTGTGCTTACGTTTGTTTATGTGGGTCTCTGTTGTTTACGCCGTTTATCCGACTTGATTCGGTATTTCCAAAACAGTTGGTTGGGTCTTGGATGGATTCATAGTTTGTGACTTC
>JBGSUZ010000267.1:0-2337 GCA_041753235.1 Acidaminobacteraceae bacterium | reverse complement strand
GGATTGTTGTTTTGACAATTCCAGAAAGTGAAATTGTTGGACCAATCAACGCCATTATGTTAAAAGTAGTGATTGTTACAATTGTAGCTTTAGCATTACTCATATTTTTGATCATCGTCATATCAAGAAACATCACGAAACCACTCAATCCGCTCAAAGAAGAAATTGATGCAATTTCAAAAGGTGATTTTACAAGGAACATTGTAGTCAATTCATCTGACGAGATAGGTCAAATTTCTCAGTCGGTCAATGAGATGGTCAATGGTCTTAGAAATATTATGCATGAAGTATCGGAGAATTCTAGGAATCTCGCTGCAACAGCCGACGAGTTAGAAGCCTCTGCTTCTCAAAATGGACAGGCAGTTGAACAGGTTGCTCAGGCAGCTACAGAGATTTCTGGTTCTAACATGGATATTGCGAAAGTCACTCAGTCACTGGAACATATGATTGGCGTTGTTCGTCAGCTTTCTCAAAATATTGAGTCTCAAATGAATACCGTTAGTGATTCTTTAGGCCATGTGGACCAATTGTCAAAGGGTAGCGGCGAATCTGTCAGCTCTTTAATAGAGGCTATGGCTCAAGTATTTACAGACACGAATAAATTGTCTAAGGTCATGGAAAACTTGACGGAACAGTCTATTCAAATCAATTCGATTGTAGAGACAATCCAAGGCATTTCAGGTCAGACGAACTTACTGGCACTAAATGCTTCTATAGAAGCGGCAAGGGCAGGCGAAGCGGGTAGAGGTTTTGCAGTTGTAGCCGATGAAATTCGTAAATTAGCAGAACAGTCCTCAGCTTCTGCGAACAGCATTTCTGGTATTATTTCAGAAGTGAGTCTGGTGACGAAAGACGCCAATGATTCCACGGGTTCTGTTGTTAAATCCATAGGCGCTGGACAAACGGCGTTGTCAGAGGTGAGCAGTGCGTTTGAACGCATTATCGAAAGTATTTCTGAAATCAACGGTCTCGTTTCAAATGCAGACCATTTGGCTAAAGAAATAAGCGGTCAATCCAACAAAGTTAATCAATCGGCAGTGGAGTTAACCCATTTAACCGACAAGTCTGCGGAGGAAACAACGTCTATTGCGGCAGCAACTGAACAGCAGTTAGCTTCGGTTGAAGAGCAGACAGCGGCGACTATTAGCTTGGCGCATATGGCAGAAGAACTTCAGCACAAAATCAGTGTCTTCAAAGTGTAAAAGTTCATTTCAATTAGTAAACTTTTGGGTTAAAGAATATTGCAATTAGATTAAGACGAGTTTACAGTTCTGTGAACTCGTCTTTTTCATATTCATTTATGGGTATAGTGTTCTTAGAAGCAACAAAAAATCTAAAAAATATTCAGGAGGTGTTTTTTTTGAAACAGAATAAGCGATGGATTTCATTAGCACTATCAGCAGTAATTGGCTTTAGTGGCCTTGGCGTAGGTACTACCAACTGGGCAACCGTCAGTCCGCAAACGCCACCACCACTTAAGGTGACAACGTTTAATGACGTTCCTTCAAACCACTATGCATCCGAAGCAATAAAAACCATGAATAGCCTTGGTATTATTAACGGCTACCCAGACGGTAGCTTCAAACCAGAAGCAGAAGTCAGACGTGTCTAATTTGCAACCATGATGGTCAAAGCGCTTAAACTCAAGGTAGTCAAAACGAACAAATCATCTTTTGAAGACATGCAACAAGAAGCGTGGGCTATCCCTTACGTTGAAGCCGCTAAACCGTATCTGACGGGTTACAAATCTTCTGTAGGATTGACCTTTAAGCCGAGAGAAGCATCTGTAAGAGAAGACATGGCAGTCGCGCTCGTTAAAGCGCTCAAGTACACAGTGACAAGCGGACAGAGCATAGAAGTCTATGCAGACCAAGAGCTTATCTCAGAGGATTTAAAACCTTATGTGGCAGCAGCCGTGAGTAAAGGCCTGATGGTGGGTGAAGTCAAAGAAGGCAAACGTTACTTTAACCCACAAAAGACTTTGAGCCGCGCAGAGGCAGCTCAGTTACTCATGAATGTTATCAAAGAAGAAAAGATAACCTTTGATGATGTAAAGGCAGACGAGAAGAAAGTCGTTTTAGACGAAAACGGCAACGATAATGACAATAATGGCAAAAACGATGATAGTAAAAAAGAGGAGGACAAGCCTAATTATAAAGCGGTTCAACTCAAAGGCACGGTACTCAAAGACGGCAATATTCTACTCAGCTGGAAACCAATAAGTGAGTCAGGTTTTGAAGGTTACAAGGTGGTTGCCTCAATAGCAGACAAAAAACCTGCATACCCTGACAATGGCTATCAGATTTTTATTACAGACAAACAAAAGAGTAGTTATAC
>JBGSUZ010000266.1:0-4822 GCA_041753235.1 Acidaminobacteraceae bacterium | reverse complement strand
AGTCGGTATTACCAATGGTCGACTGTTTGAGCGACTCGATCACATCAGGTGTCAATTGAGACACATAGAACTCGAATCCCTTAATCAAGCTTAGCCCAGGAAAATTTTCCTGAGCTAGAAGGTTCATTTGAAGAAGTGCTTCTTCCTCGGTTATTGTCTTTTGAAAATCATGCGGGTGATTCTTGTGCGGCGTCAGTACAATGGTTCGCGTGCCATTGTTATAAGCCATGGCTAACATGCGCTTAGCATCGTCAAGCGTCTTGGCGCCATCATCTTGACCAAAGAGACTATGGTTATGTATGTCGATCATTACCGCGCACCTTCTGAATCCTTTCCGTAGTAGTAATAGTATTGATGATATCTTTCACCCTTAATTGGGAGCTTATTTAAAACTACGCCAATGATTTTCGCATCTACTTTTTCAAGTAAAGCATGTGCTTGTTTGACAATTCGTTGGTCTGTCTTTGCCGCCTCGCAAACAAGAATTACCCCGTCAACGATAGACGATAAAATCTGTGCATCCGTTACAGGTAAAACTGGTGGTGTATCCATGAAAATATAATCATATTCACCGCGAAGTTTTTGCATAAGCTCCTTCATCGCTTTAGAACATAGTAATTCCGAAGGATTTGCCGGCGGTTTTCCCGCTGTCAGCACATCTACATTTTCGAAAAGTTCCCGAATTGGACTGCCTTCTAACGAATCTCCATGAAGCAATAATTCTGATACGCCGGTATAGTTGTTTATGCGCAGTGCTTTGTGAACTCTTGGCTTACGCATGTCACAGTCCATAATAAGGACTCTAGAACCCGTATCTGCTAACGTCACTGCCAAGTTGATCAGTGTGGTAGTTTTGCCCTCTGAAGGTACAGAACTGGTCACGAGAATAACACGCATTTCCTGATCTACATTTGCAAATTGCAGGTTGGTTCGAATGGTTCTATACGCCTCTGAAACCGGCGATTTGGGATCATTTCTTACAATAAGCTCTTTCATTATTCCATTCCTCAACTTGTCTGTTTCGTCTGATCAAACTGTGGGATCATACCCAAAAGCGGCAACCCAATATATTTTTCAACATCTTCAGGTGATTTAATTGTATTGTCAAGTGCTTCCATAGCAAAGATAATGAATACGCCAGCCATTAAGCCTAAAACGATGGCAACC
The DNA here is from genome assembly GCA_041753235.1 of Acidaminobacteraceae bacterium. Taxonomy (GTDB): domain Bacteria; phylum Bacillota; class Clostridia; order Peptostreptococcales; family Acidaminobacteraceae; genus JBGSUZ01. The sequence goes on along the minus strand of JBGSUZ010000266.1, from coordinate 3,655 downwards.
GCCACATTCATTTTTGTTTTTACGTTTATTGACTCATCCAAAGGAATTGCCTTATCTATCAATTCTACATTGTCGACTTTGAGAATACGAATAACCTCTTTAATAAACACATCGGATATTGTATTTGCAATTAAAGCTGCTTTTACCGGATCCTGATCCGTCACAGAAATTTTCAAAATCTCTGTCGTACCAACAGGTTTGGACACAACCTTTTCTAGCATTTCGTCATAGTTTTCTTCAAGTCCTAATTGCGCAATGACCTGTTCCTGTACGATTCTAGATTTGACAATCTCCCCATAGGTGATAACCAGTTTCTGATTGGCACTAATGGTTCCTAGGTCAAAACTCGCTGCAATATCGCCAGTGTCAAAACCCTTCTTGCCATTTACCATAAGCGTCGTATCAGATTGATAAATAGGCGTTACTAAAAAGATTGAGTACACCACACTCGCTACCGTACATAAGATCACGGCAATCAAGATGATGAGCTTTCTTTTCCATAATAGCTCTATCAATTCTGATAACTGTATTTCTTCTTCCATCAATTTAAAAACCTCCACTTGCACTATTAACTTGTGACCCTAAAATACCATTATCAGTATATTAAAAATTTCACATCTAAACGCTCAATTGTCCCGAAAACCCGAGGCAAAGACCTCATTAGCCGTAATCGACGCCTATCTTTTTGAGTAAAATAAAAAAACACCCATTTACCCCTGGGTGCTCGCTAAAATTCACTAATCTTTCTATAGTCCGCTGCGTCTTTAACGCGTTCAAAATGTACCTTCTTTTTTAGCGAAATAGAGTCGATAGTCGTATCTATTACCCACCAATTCCCATTAATTTTAACCTCGTTCCACGCATGAAATACGTCCGTGTTTTTAGTGTATCCCTTGACCAGTTTGGTCGGAATACCTTGGCTCCTAATCATAGCCGCCAATAGAGCAGAATAGTCGTAGCAAATACCCTTTTTCATGCTGAGTGTTTGGTCTACATCGGGCAGATAACCCGCTTTAAGGGTTGGGACTTTGGCATAGTCGTAGGACAAGTTCTCTATTAAAAAATTATAGACCAAATCTAGACGCTTTTCGTCAACACGCTCTTTACCAATTAGCTGAAGACTCTTACGAACTGCGTCACTGCCAAATTCCCAATTTATTTCCTGAATGGATGCCAGAAAAACTTGATCCGGACTGCCTAGCTTCACTTCCACCTGCCTATTTTCAACAAAAGCATAGGTGTTGCCTTTTACCTTTTCAAGAACGCCAATACTGTAAGTGCCGCTACCCATTTGAAGTGGGTAAGTTTCCACCCGCCCTTCGCCATTTAGCTGATACGTGTAACGTTCTTTTCCCTTTGTTATAAGTACCTTAGCCGGTGCCTTATCAGAGGTATTATAGCTAATGTGCACCAACCCTTTTGCAGTGTCATGCACGTCAATCGTCAAACCACTAACCGCAAAAGCAGCCGATTGAAACAGCCCCATCATACTGGCCCCGAAAATAAGCATACACAGGTGTTTCTTCATGCCAACACCTCCCTACAAATCCGCTGCCGCGCGTTTAAAATATTTTTGAATACTCTCTGGGTTTGTGCAGTGGAGCAACGTATTTTCCAGACTAATCTGCCCCGTGTTATACAGCTCAGCCAAACTCATATCCATCGCAATCATACCTGAAGAACGCCCCGTCTGAATAGCCGCTTCAATTTGAGGTATTTTTGCTTCTCGAATCAAGTTGCGAATGGCTGGGTTCACCTGCATCATTTCTAACGCAACCACTCTCCGACCATGCAAAGAGGGAATCAATTGCTGGGAAACGACCGCTTGCAGTACCGTCGACAGCTGAAACCGAATTTGTTGCTGTTGATCCGATGGAAATGCATCTACAATACGATCAATTGTCTTGGCGGCGCCTACTGTATGGAGTGTAGATAGCACCAAATGACCCGTTTCTGCTGCCGTCAGCGCAATTGAAATCGTCTCGTAGTCCCGCATTTCACCCACTAATACCACGTCAGGCGCTTGTCTTAGAGCACTTCTTAGGGCATGGGCATAACTTCGGCTGTCTGAGCCAATTTCTCGCTGATCCACAATACTTCTTTCATGGTGGTGCACAAATTCAATGGGATCCTCCAACGTCAGTATATGACATGACCTTGAATGGTTAATCAAACTAATCAAAGCTGAGAGGGTTGTTGACTTGCCACTGCCAGCAGGCCCCGTCACTAAAATCAGACCTTTCGTCTTTTTATGCAAGTCTAAAATAACTTCGGGAAGCCCAAGTGTCACTGGGTCCACTTCTTCAAACTGCATGACCCTAAGAACCGCCGCCATAGAGCCCCGCTGCATATAAGCGTCTACTCTAAAACGCCCAACACCGCTCAGTGAAATCGAAAAATCTTTTTCACCCATGCGCTGAAATTCGTCCAGTTGTTCTTGGTGTTCAAATAGGCTGGTGACTAACGCTTCTGTGTCTTTAGCGGATAGCGAGCTGCCCGACTGAACCACCAATGTACCATCTATTTTAAAAGTAGGCGGTACACCCACTGTAATAAAAATATCTGAAGCTACTTTCTCTACAGCCTCTCTTAGCAAGGCTTCCATCGTTACATCCACGTTAAGCACCCCCTTTACCTATTGACTAAGCGCCATTCCACCACATCGTATTGGAGACACGCCCCTTCACTTTGAGGCGCAATTCTAATTTGGAAACCAAGCCGCATTTCTCTGCCAGGTACTTCCGTGCTTAGCTGACAAGTCACTAAATGTTTCTCAGCTTGCCATAGCCATGTGTAACCGCTCATTTCAAAGGTTCTGACACCTTCTCCCACTGCCGTAAATAACGTTTCTTTATTCGAAATATGCGTATTCGTTTGGTTAACCTGATCCAGCAATTGATCCAATGCAGCCTCTGCCAAAGCCGCCTGACTTTCTACAGCATATTGCTGCCGACTCCAGTCCGCATTTTTACGAGCCATTTTATAATCAGAATTAGACAATAACATTGCTATAAGACCAAAAGTGATTAAACTGATCATAATCAACATTATTAAAATAGAAGCACTGCCCCTTGGGTTGTAAACATGCTTAATATGCCTGTCCATTGCCTGCATCCCCTTTAAAATAACGCGTCAAATACACTTCATAAATTAGTTTATCCGCTTGTGATTCAAGCCAGTAATCTTTCGTACGAACCACTTGAACCTTTAAGGTATATAGGTTTTCCGCCTGAGGTTCAAGGGTGTAGCGGAGCAAAAGGTCCTCAACAGAGTCCTGCGGGTGCCATGTTCCTGCCCTAAATGCACTTGAAGAATCGTCCGCCTTAAATGCTTCTAGCGCCTCTTGAGCCAGCCAAACACCTTGGTCTAGGTCCGCCGCCTTCTCATTTAAATTATGGGCACTAATAAAATACTGAACAATAAACGAGCTTGCTACCGCCAACATAGCCACCGCCAGAATCATTTCTACCAGTGTGAAACCCTTTTCATTCATGCCCTCGCCCCCTTACCTCGTCCCGTTTACCGCTTACCCGTATACAGCGTCACCGTGGTTTGAACGTCGCTGCGCTCCTGCTCAGTTTCACGCCACGCCCCAATGTGCAGCTGTTTTCCAACTTCTATCCAAGACAGCTCAAACCCACTCAGCGAAGCGATG
>JBGSUZ010000265.1:0-5107 GCA_041753235.1 Acidaminobacteraceae bacterium | reverse complement strand
AACCACAAATATTTACCATGTCATCTCAAAGCTAGCGACAGATAAACTGTGAAAGTAAAATGTGAAGAGCCGGATATGGGAAAACCATAAGTCCGGTTCTGTGAGGAGTGCGAGGCGGCAACGCCTCCTCTTACTCGACCCAATCGTAGGCGAAACTTTAAGTGTTGAATTATTACCAACACAGGCCACAGCAACCTATCAATGGCAAATTTCAGAGACGATGGAGGGGCCATTTGTTGACCTCATCGGCATAACAGAGAATCATTACACGCTCCAACCAGCAGATTGGGGGAAATTCATTCGTTTGTCGATTACTGGGAGCGGTATTTATACAGGTTCCTTTATAAGCGATGTAAAGGGTCCAATATCGACTTGGGCGCCTTATTTAGGAATTAGGCCAGTAGCTTCACCGGGTAGTACACCTGCAACGACTAGCATAACTGCCTTAGCCAATACAAGCGGCAGTGCACTGGCAATCAAAGTCAGTGCGACCAGCATCGAAAGGCCGTTTTTAGGAGAAGTGGCACCGACAGGCATAGGTGTTACAAACCCCTATAGCTCAGGAAACAATCTTGGCAACGTTAAGATTGGGGATTATGTCGGCGTCTATTCACTGAGCCCTGAAAACAAAGTGGAAGCTTTCAGTCAAATTCAGCTGAGTGACCAAATTAAAGCGCCTCCTGGCTATGTTTACACGGTTGCCGGTAAGAAAAATTATCAAGGCGAGTGCGGAGACTGGCATTATGTAGGAATTGGTGAACCTGCAACTACGGCAGGTTTTGACAGCCCATATGGTGTAACGTTCGACTCAAATGGCAATATGTACATTTCGAGTTCCAATCAACATGTCATAGACGTTGTGCCAGCGCGAGACGGCATGCTATGGGGGCAGGACATGAAAGCGGGTCACATTTATACAGTGGTCGGCAATTATGGCTTGGCACTGGTAGGCGATATCAATGCACCATCACCTATGATAAATGGCGGCTATAGTGGCGATGGCGGGCCTGCAACAGAGGCTTGGCTCAATTGTCCAAGTGCAGTGGCCTTTGATCAGGTTGGGAATATGTACTTTGCAGATCAGTATAACCATCTAGTGCGCATGGTTGCAGCTGTTGACCAAAACAAATGGGGCATAGACATGCAGGCCGGTTATATTTATACAATAGCTGGGGAACCGAGCATGGCAACCAATGACTATGTGCCGCTAGAAAACAGGTATGGAGGCGATGGTGGGCCTGCATTAGGGGCCAAACTGGCTTATCCTTCTGGGGTCGCATTAGACGCGGCGGGAAACCTGTACGTTGCAGATGCTTTTAATCACCTTGTTCGCATGATTTCTATTTCCGACCAGACTTTATGGGGTCAGTCAATGCAAGCGAATTCGATTTATACCATTGCAGGGAACTATGCAGTAGGGAACAATCAAGGTGCTTTCAGCGGTGATGGGGGACCAGCAAATCAGGCAAAATTATATAAACCATGGGCAGTGACTGTGGATTCTTCTGGTAATTTGTATATTGCAGACGCCAATAATAATGTGGTTCGTGTCGTCGCAGCTTCAAATCAGAATCTATGGGGCATTGATATGCTGGCTGGAAATATTTATACGGTTGCCGGAGATTATAATTTCAAGAATCAAGATAACTGGTGGAACTTAGGTATTGGAAATGGTGGAATGGCTGCCGAAGCGATGCTTGATTTTCCATGTGGGGTTGTACTGGATTCGAGCGGTAATCTGTACATTATGGATCAGCAAAATTTCTCAATCAGAATGGTTTCAGCCTATGACCAGTCTAAATGGGGAAATGAGATGTCCAGTGGTCATATTTATTCAGTAGTCGGCAATATGGACGTTGATGAACCAATTCAAGATGGGGATGTTGCAACAGCAGTAGATTTAGATTATCCATCGGCATTGGCAATCAACGATGAGGGGGATTTGTTTTTTGCTAATTACCTGAATATGGTGTATGCAGCTTCAATGATCCGCTCTGCCAACGTTGAAGTGACTGCCAGTCAAAGCACACCACCAATAGGCGAGGCAACAAGTATTACTGTGCGAGTACTAGATGGGATTGGAAAACCACTTGCAAATCGAAGTGTGACTTTGACGGCAGACAATGGCTCTTCAATCATAACACCAATGACAAGCCAAACAGGTGCAGATGGCTCAGTTATATTCAGTGTGACCGGAAGTCAGGCTGAGACGGTGAACTACACGGTATATGCTGGAACCATACCGATTGGCAGTATACAGTTGGTGTTTCATGAGTAGTGGGACATCAAGGTAAGCACATGTTTAGTTAAGTGTTAGATGCCTGAGGGATTTGCTAATATGCCCCTCAGGCTCTATTGTGAAAAAGCAACAGATATTACACGTAGGTGAAAAATTGAGATTGCTAATAAGTGAAGGTGAATATAATTTGCCAGTTGAAGTTACCTGTAGTTTTGGCGTGACCTCTAGCTGTGGAAATCAAATGAGTTTCGATCTGATAACGATGGCAGATGAAGCCTTATACATTGCAAAGCGAAATGGTAGAAATTGCATAGAGACCTTGGAGAATGGAATTGTCTCTGAAGTTTTTTATTGCATTTTAATGGTATTCAGTAGAATATTAGTAAATTGAGTTTCACAAAGTAATATTTTTATGGTAATTTATAAAGGTGTATCTTAAGTCAAAGTGATTAATTAAATTAGGGGAGTTATATGACACTATTATTGAGCAAAAGAAGTATCTTTTTAACAGTTTTAGCGATTGGCGCACTTTCGTTTAGTGGGATAAGCTTTTCAGAAGTGGTGGAGCCGTTTTCAGACAGTGAGTTACTAGGGACAAACGGGGAGAGTTTTTATACCTGTTTACCTGACAGTGGATTCGAATTTAGAGATCCATTTACAAAAAGTATTGTTTTAAATAATCAGCAAAGTGAACCCACTACTAAACCTGTTACGAAGGGTAAGTTTACCTTCTATATAGAGGATTATCAACTATTAATGAAGGACACAAAATCAACTAAAACGACAGTTTTAGTTGCAAGCTTGTTGCATGAAATTTTTTTCTGCTTTGATACATTTTTTATCTGTCAGGATGAAGAGGGAAATGTTTACCGATTTGACTATACCGGTAAAAAAACAGCATTCTTTGAATACGATGAAAATGGTTTATGGTTTGAAAAGGATGGAACAATTTATATTGATAAAGGTAATAATGATTTAAAGACGCTTTATAGGTGTACACCAAGTCAAAAAACTCTTTCAGAAGTTTTGAAAGGCAAATGGGAATACTACATGGTTAATGAAGGAAAAATGATTTACGTGCAGGATAACAACCTGTATATAAATCATTTAGATGGAAAGCCGAGCCAAGTGCTTTATGCATCGAAGGTAGCTTTTGTGGGTTTAGCAAGTAGGTCACCAAATATTTTTTGGATGACAAATGACGGCGTAGCTATGCGTGCAGATTCAAACGGTCAAGACGTTCAAGTGCTATTTGATAAAAATGTTAAATCAATGGCTAGTATTAATCATCAAATAGCCTTTGAAGTATGTAGTGAAGAAGGCGGCGTCTTTATAAACGAGTGGGGTGGCACGTTTAAAAAATTATTTAGTGGGGATGTAAAGACTTTTAATTTACTGGGAGATTCGTTAGTTTACTTGGACAGTTCTTATAATCTGCATATAAATAATTTAAAAACACAAACAAAGTCTATTACAGATTACACCAGCAGAATACTGGAATCAAATTTAAAATCTGCTAGGTTAATTCAAGATGATAAGCAAATTACTGTTATTGCAGATGATGAAATAATACTTTTATTTAATAAAGAAGCTAAATTAATCGAGGAGGTTTCTGTTGAGGGAGTCCAATCACTTGGTGGGAGTGAAATCTATAGTTATTATAATCTTGACAACAAGACACTATGTAAAAGAAACTTTAGAAATGGAAAAGTTGAGATAATCGGAACCTTTGTTAGTGATTACGAAAACGATATCACTAATTATTGTATTGGCAATTCAACAACAATTACGAAACCAAAAGAAGGTTATTATCAGTGCACTATTAAAGATAAAACTTCGGGAAAAGTGATAATAAATAAGAAACTAGTAGAACCACCTAAATGGATTGGTGATAGTACTTTAATGCTTATTGAGAAATGTGGTGACACAGCCTGTATAGGAATTTTTAATGCGAAGTCTAAAAAATACGTCACTCTAGAAAAAAAACATACTCCAGATAATACCACTTTAGTGACATATCAATTTGGAAAGACTACATTTATTTGTGATAACGATTATCTTTACGGAGTAGTTAATACTGAAACTGGAGCTTCAAATCAAATGGTTGTAAATATAGACTTTAATTGCTACAGCCACATTAAGGGCACAACGCTTACTCAATATGATGATAATACGCTATCACTTATCTTTATTAACCTAAAAACTAGGAAGAAGGTAACTCTTTCAGAAAACTGCTTACCGGATTTTGCAAATGCTGAGCTTATTGGGAATCACATTTATTTATATTCGGAAGCTGGGATTTTTGCTATATACGATTTAGAACGAGATAAATTGAGTCCATTTTATGAAGAACGTTCAGAAAAACCTTTAGAAGAATAAATCAACGCTGACACTAATAGGAGGGGTTATGACGAAACAAATGCGTACATTTCAAAAAACTGTTGCATTCACTTTGGCAGCAATCTGTTTATCTACAGTAGGCGGCTTTTCACAAGCTATCAATAAATTATCTGACAGTGAAGTTTTGAAGACAGAGAATCAATTCTTTTACGAGGGGTACTCGGATCAAGAGTACATATTATGCGATGTTATGACAAAAAAAGAAGTGGACTATAAGGCGAAAAATCAAGAAGAAACCTTAGAAAGTTCTTCAGCAAAGTATATCCAAAAAGGAAATCTTGTTTTCACATGTGAATGGGATAAATTGGTGTTGAAAAATAACGAAAATAAAACGATTAGAACATTGATACCAGTAGCAGACGGACTTTCATTAGGGCGTGTCTGAAAACTAAAGTTTGTGCATAAACCAAGTCTTAGATACAATAAAAGAAAACAACTTGGAGATGCATGTCATGACACAAAAACGAT
>JBGSUZ010000264.1:0-5891 GCA_041753235.1 Acidaminobacteraceae bacterium | reverse complement strand
GTGAATCATTCCGATTTACCAGCTCATATGAAAAAAGGATTTATGGACCAAAAGGAAAAGCGTGAAGCAATCGATCAGCTGCTCAAAAATAGAGATGATATTTTAAAATTCAGCTTTGATGAACAAGATGAACGGATACTTGAGTATTCAGAACCAAGTGACACCTATTTCTATGACACAATAGAAAAGAAGCTTGACCTACTGAAAAACAGTGGTATAGAGGATGAGGAAATTAAGAGTATTCTCAATATAGATATTGAAAAGCATTTTCAAAAGTATATAGGAAACCTGCCGGAACGCTTTAAACGTGACGAAATAGAAAAAGTAGTTAATCCCGATGTTCTGGATATGGTGGACTATATACTAACTTATGCTAGTGAAAAGTTAAAAAAGACTTATGATGAAAAACTATTCTTTGGTCTGGCCCTGCATTTGCATAGTTCAATTGAGCGTATTAAAAGTGGGGGAAAGATTTATCATCCCAAACTCAATTTGATTCGCGTAAGCTATTGCGATGAATTTTTAGTGGCTATGGAAGTGGCAAAAGCAGTAGATGAAAAATTTGGAATAGAAATCACATTAGACGAAATAGGTTACCTGACCATGTTCCTCGCCTCTAATCCCTATGAAATGAATGAAGATGAAATGGTCAAAGTAGGCGTTTTGGTTATGATGCATGGTAATTCCACCGCCACAAGCATGACCGCAGTTGCTAATAACCTTGTGGGCGAAGACCATGCTCAGGCCATTGATATGCCGCTTAGTATGAAAGCTTCCGATATGTACGAACTCGCAAAGGAAGAAGTTAAGCGCATTAATAGGGGAAAAGGCGTTCTTGTATTGGTAGATATGGGGTCGCTCTCAAGTTTTGGTGAAATGCTGACAGAAGAAACAGGTGTTATTGTGAAGACAATCGACATGGTCAGTACCCCAACGGTGATAGAGGCTTGTCGGAAAGCAGTGCTTGGTAGAGACTTATTCGATATCTATCATTCTTGTATTGATGACAGAAGAATATCTCAAAAATTAGTACAAGCGTCTAAAAATAATGAAAAGCAACGCTTAATCATCACCGCTTGCTTTACCGGTGAAGGCGCTTCTGAAAAGCTCAAAGAAATTATTAAAACAGATGTCCAAGGGGATGAAATAGAAGTAAGACCACTCAACGTCATCAGTAAAAATGAATTTACAAATGCAGTTCACATCTTGTCAGAAGATTATGTTGTTCTTGCAATTATTAGTACAATTCCAGTTCAAATTGAGGGCTACAGGTATATTGCCGCCATGGATTATTTAAGTGGTAATGCCAAAAGTCTTCTGAGAGAATGGATTAAGCAGGATACGTCCATGCGCAATGTAGCACATTCCCTAAAGGAGCATATTACTAAATGGGACTCAGAGGATTTAGTACTCAAGTCTCAGCAACTACTCCAGTTAATTGTAAAGAACACCGAATCAGAATTGCCAGAAGAAGTCTTCACCGGCATGCTCCTGCATTTATGTTTCTTAGTGGAACGTAAACTAAATAATGAAGCAGTGATTCGTTTTGATGGTTTAGAAGACTTCGAAAGTCGCTATGAAATGGATTTTAAATTATTCCGCAGACTGATTCGACCTTATGAGGTTCATTTTGGTATAGGTATAGAATTAGATGAAGTCGCACATCTGGTACGTATGTTTAAAGAGAATGCGGTTAGCACTGATAGAAATACCGTGCAGTAATGTGCAATAGTATGTAATAACGAAAATAGTGTGCATTCTTTCTTTTGAAAGGTTGCACACTATTTTTTATGAAAAATATCTTGATAAATATTATACAAAGCCGTCAACACGTTCAAAACACTATACAAATAATTTTGTAAAGTTTGCGTTAAACATAGGTTACAAATTGGCACGCTTTATGCGTTTATATACTGTGTGAAAGGAGGGAGAGTAAATGAAAGAACTCAAGTTAACCATTCAAGGTGAATCAGGATTACACGCACGTCCTGCAGGTCTTTTAGCTGCAGAAGCTCAGAAGTATGACTCTGAAATCGTAATTGAGAAAGATTCTAGAAGTATTAACGCCAAAAGTATTATGAGTGTCCTCAGCTTAGGTGGTACAAAAGGCGACACGGTTACTGTACGCATTAACGGCGTAGATGAAACTGAAGCAGCTACTGGTATCGAAATTTTATTTGAAACAGTTTTAGCACACGCTTAGCACTAGGAGGCAACATGTACATTATTGGAATTGACGGCGGTGGCACCTCGACACAAGGCGCCTTAGCAGACCATGAATTCAATATCATAGCAGAGTCTCAAGTTGGGGCTACCAATTACCATAACGTAGGATTTGATACCGCAAAAGAACGAATAGGGCTTCTTATAGATAATCTGCTCATACAAGCTGGCATTGATATTTCTGCACTTTCGGGCATTTGCTTTGGTGGTGCAGGCATTGACAGTGAAGCTGACAAAGAAACCCTCATTGGTATTTTTAGAGCACTCGGCTGGCACGGCTCGCTAGTAGCGGTTAATGACTCAGTTACTGCACTGGCAGGTGGCAATCGTGGTTTAGAGGGTATGGTACTCATTAGCGGGACTGGTTCAATTGGTTATGCAAGTTATGGAGGGTGTATGGTTCGCTGTGGCGGGTGGGGACAACTCATCGACGACGTAGGCAGTGGCTATTATCTTGGCATTTCAGCACTGAAGGGCATTATGGAAGCTTATGATCATCGCAGAGACTCAACCAAGCTGTGGAACCCTGTTGCCGAACACTTAGGCATCAGTCAGGAAGAAGATATCATACATTTTTTATATCACCCACAGACAGGAAAAGAAAAAATTGCAGAGCTAGCGCCATATGTCATACAATTGGCTCATGAAGATGCACTTGCATCTGAAATTTTCAACGCAGGTATCACCGGTTTGGTTCACATGATTGGCGGTTTGCTAAAGCAAGTGGATTCGGAAATATCGGCACAAAGAGATCTATACACCTTGGCCTTAGGTGGCAGTTTGCTAACCAAGTCAGAAGTATATCGTGAAGCCTTTGTAAAGGCAATTGCTGAAAAATATCCAGAAGTAGAAGTTCACTTACCCTACGAGGGCCCAGTGGCAGGTGCTTTAAGAATAATAAATGATTATGTGAAGAAAGAGAGGGAACCCAATGCGTAAAATTATGCTCGTGTGTTCAGCCGGTATGTCAACCTCAATGTTAGTTAAGAAGATGCAGGATGCTGCAACTTCCAAGCAAGTTGAAGTAGAAATTTTCGCCGTTGCCGAAGCTGATGCAAGAAACCATACAGATGTTAACGTCATTCTTTTAGGCCCACAAGTGCGCTTCCTGCTTAAAAAGATTCAGGATATGGTCGCGCCTACAGGCATTCCGGTTCAAGTTATTGAGTCCGTGAATTACGGTACCATGAATGGTGAAGCAGTATTGAAGCAAGCCATGGATCTAATGGCGTAGACAAAACGCAGTTCTCAACAGCATTCAATTAGGAATAGGGGGATTTTTAATCATGTTTAAATTTTTAGAAGAGCATTTTGTTCCCATAGCAGCCAAAATCGGTGGTCAAAGACATCTCGTTGCCATTCGTGATGGATTCGCATCATTAATGCCAATCATTATGGCTGGTTCATTTGCAGTACTTATCAACGCACTTCCAATCCCGGGGTGGGATAAATTTTTAGCAACAACGCTTGGAGTACAACTTAGAACAATGAACGGAACAATCTGGTGGGGTTCGTTAGCGATGCTTTCTATCTTCATTACGTTCTCAGTTGCTTACAACTTAGCAAAATCATATGACTCAAACGGACTTCAAGCCGGCCTTTTATCGGTTGCCAGCTTCTTGATTATGATTCCTCAAGCGCCACTTCTTGGCCTACCAGAAGGTGTGACGTTAGCCGATGGTGCTGTTACAGCAAATTTCTGGGGTAATATCAATGTAGGTTATACAGGCGCTCAGGGTATGTTCGTCGGTATGCTTGTTGCATTAGTAGCTACAGAAATATTTGTAAGACTTTCAAAAGCAGATGTACTTGTCATCAAAATGCCTGAAGGTGTTCCACCGGCAGTTTCAAAATCATTTGCTGCACTTTTCCCAGGTATGATTTTGTTAGCAATCATGGCAATTGCTTGTATGCTTCTTGGTCAAGCAGCTGACCACAATATTTTTGCAACTATTACAAAATACGTAGGTGCGCCAATCAAATCTGCTACAGATTCACTTGGTTCAGCACTTGCTATAGTATTCTTACAACAGTTCCTCTGGTTCTTTGGTTTACACGGACCAAACATTCTTGGCGGCGTTGTAGAACCAATTCTTCTTCAATTATTAGATGAAAACATGAAAGCAGTTGCTTCTGGTCAAATCCCACCACACATTATTACAAAGCCTTTCCTTGACAGCTTTGTTCACTTAGGTGGTTCTGGTGCAACAATCACACTTCTTGGCGCACTCTTCTTTGCAGGCAAGAGAAAACAAAACAGAGAAATCGCAAAACTTGGTGTGGCACCTGGTCTTTTCAACATCAATGAGCCAGTTATCTTTGGTTTCCCAATCGTACTCAACCCAGTACTCTTTGTTCCATTCGTATTTGGTCCACTAGTACTCACAACAATCGCATACTTTGCAACATGGGTTGGTTTAGTACCTAGAACAATTGCTATGGTACCTTGGACATTCCCGCCAGTTATTGGTGGTTTCGTAGCAACTGCCTCTATTCAAGGTGGTATCTTGGCACTTGTAAATCTTATTGTAGGATTTGTAATTTACCTGCCATTTGTTATCATGCTTGAAAAAATTGAAGCAAAAAAAGATATAGAAAAGAAGGCCGCATAAGCCAATACCAGTATCCAATTGGAGGCAGGCTAAGTCGATTAGCCTGCCCCTTCTAAGTCATTTTAAGCATACAAAGGAGAAGTTTCATGAATTTAGAAATGATTATATTTCAGTTAATTACCCATAGTGGTGATGCAAAAAGTCTTTTATTTGAAGCAATTCAACTTGCTAAGACAGGAGACTTTACTGGTGCAGACGAAAAAATAGAGCAAGCTGAAGAACATCTTGGTATGGCACATAAAGAACAAACAAAGTTAATTCAAACGGAAGCGCAAGGCAATGCAACTGAAGTTAGTTTATTGCTGATTCATGCACAAGACCATTTGATGAATACCATTATGTTTAAAGACTTAGCAAAAGAGTTTGTTGAAATTTATGGACTATTGAAGCGTTAAGCACTGTAATTTAGGAGGCGCGGCATGAAAGACTTAAAAATTGCAGTATTAGGTGGCGGGAGCAGTTATACACCGGAACTCATTGATGGGTTTATTAAACGCAAGCATGAGCTCAATGTAAAAGAAATCTGGCTCGTAGACGTACCCATGGGTAAAGAAAAATTGGATATTGTAGGTGCTTTGGCTAAGCGAATGCTAAGCGAGGCAGGTTTAGAAACTAAGCTGTTTACCACCTTAGATCGTGTTGAAGCTTTAAAAAATGCAGATTTTGTCATGACTCAGCTTCGCGTTGGCGGACTTGAAGCAAGAAAAACTGATGAAGAAATTCCACTTAAACACGGTATTATTGGACAGGAAACAACAGGACCTGGCGGTTTTGCCAAAGCACTTAGAACCATTCCGGTTATTTTAGACATATGCAAAGACATGAGCCAATACTGCCCAGACGCATTTCTAATCAACTTTACAAATCCAGCTGGCATGGTAACAGAAGCGGTATTAAAGCATACCGATATCAAAGTAATTGGCCTTTGCAACGTGCCTCTTACTATGAAAAATAACATTGGAAAAATGATGGACTTAGACCCCTCAAAACTTCAAATTGATTTCATGGGACTTAACCACATGGTCTGGGGTAAACAGATTTATCATGAAGGTGAAG
>JBGSUZ010000263.1:0-2131 GCA_041753235.1 Acidaminobacteraceae bacterium | reverse complement strand
CCAGAAAGGGGGAGTTTGTGCATCCAAAGACCGGAGGCCTGGGCTGCATGGACACTCTCAGGAGGGGATTGCCTTCCAGGTTCATGTCTCGATAGACCCACTGAGAGCCCTGATTCATCGGCCAGTAGGGGTTCAAATTGGCGTTTACGCCTATGATTCTACAATCAATGCATCTAAAATTGAGTTGATGAAGCGTACTGGCAAAGTAGTTGGTGGCAAAATGGTCGCCAAACATCAAATTGTTTCTGGTGTTATAGGCAATCAATTTGAGAGAGAAACAAATGTGCGTGTTGTGGGGTTTGACCGACCTCAAATGAAACTGGAGCTAGACAACTTACAGAGCTATTACTTGACTATTATTGAACGCGCCAATAAGATTAAGAGACAACTTGATATGTTTCAGCTGAATTTCGACAAATTGGATCAAAAAGCTGTAAATACATTCCATATAATGCAAAAAGAATTCGACAAAGCAGTCGTTGAACTTACCAATGTGAAAGAGACCATCGAACAGATGGAAAGCGTCCTTCGCATTCGTGGCGATGGCGAAATTAAAATCATGGAACAGGTATTTCCAAAAAGTTCGTTGGAAATTAAGAATCATAAAAAAAGAATTCAAGGTGTTCAGACGGGCTCTTTTTATGTAAAAGACAATACACTGCACCATACGGATGTATAAGCGAGGTCATTTAATGGATAGAGAGATAGAACACGGATTGCGATGTGAAAAGTTACTAGAAGCTATAGATTTCTTTTCCCAGATACTGCACCCTGAGCAGCTTGCTGAATACGGCTACCTCTATATACACGAGGTGTTGGGGTTTAACGCTTCTTGTATTTTTATGCGAGATGAAAATCAAACGCTGTTAAACCTTAAAGGTAGCAAGGGTCCTGAGATGGTGGTAGAGCCTATTAGTCTGACTGACCAAGTCAAGCGACTTGCAACTAAAGTTGGTGTGGTTCTAACAACAGACTTAGAGGCCTATTTGCCCGAATCACTCATGACAACTTATCAACCTAATTTTTTAATGCCGTTGATAATAGCCGATGAATTGATTGGCATGATTATTTCAAATGATTGGAAGGGGCAGTCGCCAGAGGATTTAATGTTTGCAGAAGCGTTAAAAAAACTGGTTAACAATGCGTTTTATACCGGCATACAAATGCAAAAGAATCAGGAATACAAAAAACAAATGGACCGCAAACTTTACGATCAAATGTTGCTACACCAACTCATTGATGTAGCCATTTCTGAAAGGGAAGTTGATCAAGTCATTAAAACCTGCGTTGACGGCTTAAGAGAACTCACTGCTAGTGCAAAGACCAGTTTTTGCTTAGTGGACGCTCATTCTGGAAAGATTGGCGTTAAGCATTATACAGATTTGGTCACCTTTAAGAACGTATATGGTGAAGTGGCATGGCGTAGCCATGTAGAGCCAAAACGCATGACCTTTTCTGTGGTGGAGCACCGCGAGGAGCTTGAGGCATTATTTGGCAGCATGGAGCTGTTTGAACGTCTTGAAACGCAATATGTCGTATTGTTAAAAATGAAGCCAGTTATCGGGTTTGTCACTTTAGGTGCCCCACTTGGGACACAAGTCTATACAAAATCTACTTTTGACCTTATTGAAAGTATTATGAACACGGTTTGCATCGCCATTGAAAATGCGAATCATATAGGGGTGCTTAAAAATCAGCAAAACCTTCTAAATTCTACAGTTGAGGCGATGACACAGCTAGGAGACAGCATAAAGACCGTCAACAGTGCAACTGACCTGCCTGAACTTAGTGACTTGTTGTTCCAGTCCGTTAATTTATACGCGGGCATAGACGAAAGCGCTCTAGCGGTAAGAATTGACTCAAAGGTATACAAAGTACTTCAAAGTACTGATGCTGAATTGATAGACACGACTTTTAAACTGACCGACTTGGGCAGTAATATGATAGAACGGGGACTCGTACTGGATCTGAATATGGGCAGCCTTCCGTGCTATATGGAAGGACTAGATTCTAAACTGGATCAAAACCAATCCATGATAGCGCCAATTGACGTCGTGGCGCTCAATGAAAATATGGGGGGGCCTGTTGGACTGCTCATTGGATTAAATATGAATCGCAAATTTCTCAATTA
>JBGSUZ010000262.1:0-1748 GCA_041753235.1 Acidaminobacteraceae bacterium | reverse complement strand
CCGCTTGGCACCCCGCATTACTGCGACGCACTGGGACTGACTACACGGCTTCTTGGCAATTACCGTGACTGGACTTTCACCAGCAAGAATTCGTTCAGCTTTGCTGGACGCACCTGGATAAAGGGACGTGGTCGCCCCAGTTCACATTCGACGGCAACGCCGACGTTTTAAAGACTTTTAGTACGTGGTCGAAATGGCGGTGTGTGTGTCAAGAGGGTGGTCAGAAATTCTAAAAAGCCATATTTCAAGCCGTTTTACAGGTGTATAGCACGTCTCACTATCAAGTATATAGATCACGTACTATCATAAGATTTCTTTAATTTCTCGAAGCTCATCTAGTTCAATTCTGTTAATTATCTTTCTATAAACACCTTTTTCAACAAGTTCAAATTCTAGCTTTTCTAAGACTTCATAATCTCCGTGCATTGTATAAAGCTGAACTGAGTCTTTATTTTCAATTACTGCATTAAACTCTAATCCTTTATATCTTGCTAAAAACTTTTTTTTGAAAGCTTCTTTTATTTCATTTTTATCAACGATTTTAATATATACAACTCCTTTATAAAATTCGAACCCTAATGAAGGATCAACTTCCTCATTTGATCGAAGTATAACAGTGCCGTCATCTCTGATTTCAGCGTCAAATTCTTTGTCTTTGTAAATCGCATACGTTTTAACTTGCATTATTTTCCTCCCAATCCTATTGAACCTTGACAAATCGTCCAGCTAACTCATCATAAACTGCCTTGAGAACTTCTTTTCCATCTTTGGTTAACTCATAGAGTTCTGAACCTTGAGTTAACTTCAAATAATCTCCACATTTATATTCTGGAATTATTTGACCATTCGTGGCTGAAGTGAATCCATTTCCTGTAAATGGCGGTCCATCTTTAATATCCCCACCAAATTCCTTGCAATACGGTGGTTTTATTTTTGATGCTTCTGGTGTTTTAAATCGTATTATTCCTAAAACATCGTCACTTTCTGGTTTGAATTTTGTCCCTTTATAATCTAGGCGTAAAGACTCAAAAACATCTTGATAATTATTGAGTTGTTTGACATCCTGTGCTCTCGTTACATAACCTCCGACAGTATTGTATGAGCCATCAAGATACTTTGCAATATCTTCCTTCGGCAGAACTTTTTGCATAATGCTGTTATTGTTTAGGTCTGGAATTGATTCTCTAACGGCTTTCATCGCTTTAATTTCATTATCAGTTAGCTTATCAGCTGACTTTAACCGTAAATCGTTAAATTTATCCAATGACAATCCATGTTTTGATAAAATAGAGCCTATATCATCCATGAAACTTCTCATTCCATGAATCACAGATTTAGAAAAATTAGCCTTCCCCGCTCCCTCACTACAAGCCCTACACCTATTATAATAACCCTGCAGGCTGTTCTCTGGGGGAAAAGTTGATTATGACAAGGCGCTTTTTTTTTGAAATTCAAAAATTAGCGGGATTCTTGTGTTTTTTCGTAAGGTTTGTAGGCAGTTTTGGTTTTCATCATGCCAAAAATAATCCGTACAAGCCTTCTTGCTACACAGACTAATGCTTGTGGCTTGCTTTTGCCTTCTTTGACTTTTGTTTCAAAGTATTCTCTAAAAACAGGGTGTCTGGCTTTTCCGCCTTTTGAGACGGCAACCATTTGAATGGCGAGAAAATGAAACATAGCATTTAAAGCCCTGTTGCCACTTCTGCAGCGTTGGTCTTTGCCTTTGCCAGCAGAACTGAAGGGCACAG
>JBGSUZ010000261.1:0-1633 GCA_041753235.1 Acidaminobacteraceae bacterium | reverse complement strand
GCCGTCTTCCAGTTCTTATCCTTAAACCACTCATACATCCCTATCGCTAGTGGATAGGCGAGGAAGAATGGTTTCGTTAGCGTCATCATACCAATCAACAAACCTAGCAAAGGCCATTGGTAGCGCTTTTTAAGCGGTGACAGCTGTACTGCTAAGGTCAGTGCCAAAAGTGCCGCAGAAAACACCTCTGTGCCGATTGCGTTACAGTAGGCAATATGATGGGGTAAAAAAGCTACCCACAGCAGCGTCCCCCACCGTACCAGAGGGCGTTTGCTGAGACGACAGGCCATATACCACGCCGTAAACAAAGTCAGCATAGACCAAAAGACATTAAAGTACTTGGCAGTCAATTCACTGCCGTCTCCGACCATGACAAAGAATTTACCCAGCAAATAGGAATACCCCATGCCCTGAAAGGCAATCGGATGTCCCTCAAAGGTATAGCCCTTGCCATTAAACACATTGACCGCTATTTCATAATAGGTGCTAAAATCGTAGAGCTGTTGGGTGGGCACATACCAGATCCAGCAAAGTCTGAGTACAAGCGCTGCAACTGCAATAACCGAAAAAGCCATAAGAGAAAGCCAAAATTTCTTATTAGATGGCGAAGGCGTCAATTCCTCGTTGCGTAGCGACTTAACGACTCTAGGTGTTTTGCTCGTGCCTATGCCTGACATGACTGTTTCTCTGCCGCAGCTACAAATTCTCTAAACAGCGGGTGTGAACGGGTTGGTCTTGACTTGAACTCTGGGTGGAACTGGCCTGCTACAAACCACGGGTGGTCTTTGAGTTCGACTATTTCCACTAAGCGCTCATCTGGTGACAAGCCGCTAATGACAAGGCCTGCCTTTTGTAAGGCGTCTCTATAGTAGTTATTGAATTCATAACGGTGACGGTGTCTCTCATAAATGAGTTCATCGCCATAAGCCTCATAGGCTTTTGTGTCTTTGAATACTTTACAAGGGTAAAGTCCCAGACGCATGGTGCCGCCTTTGTCCTCAACGTCTTGTTGCTCTGGCATTAGGTCAATAACAGGATTTGCAGTCGTTTCGCTGAGTTCTGAACTGTGAGCATCTTTGAGACCCATGACATTTCTTGCATATTCAATGACCGCGAGCTGCATACCAAGGCAAATACCTAGGAACGGCACTTTCTCAGTTCTTGCATATTCAATGGCTGCAATTTTACCCTCAACGCCTCTGTCACCGAAGCCGCCAGGTACTAAAATACCGTCATAACTGCTGAGTCTTTCCTTCGCATTTTCCCGGGTAATTTCTTCTGACTGAATCCAGTCGATGTCTACAATGGCTTCATTGGCAATCCCTGCGTGCTTAAGCGACTCTGCTACTGACAAGTAGGCGTCTCTTAGCTCTACGTATTTGCCGACTAGAGCAATTTTCACGTGCTTTGTGCTATTTTTCTCAATATTTACAATCCGCGTCCATTCGCTAAGATCTGGCTTGCCACAAGGCAGTCCAAGGCGTTTGCAAACTTTAATCGCAAGACCTTCCTCCTCAAGTTTGAGCGGTACTTCATAAAGCGTTTCTGCATCTAAATTTTGAAGTACATTTTCCGCTTCAAGGTTGCAGAAAAGACCTATTTTTTCTTTAATTTCTTCTGAAAGCACATGCTC
>JBGSUZ010000260.1:0-6487 GCA_041753235.1 Acidaminobacteraceae bacterium | reverse complement strand
CGTCTATACGGCCCTCCGTATTGATGAAGGCTTCCTCAACTGGTTTATCGTCGTCATGATTTTTGCCGTTGCCATTTATACCACCTTTAAAAAAGACTTTGGCGCAACTGGAAACTTCAAAGGATTAAACCGCAAAAACTTTACCATTGGCTTATGCTTTGCTTTTGGTCTTGGTTTTTACGACGGCTTTTTCGGACCTGGTGCAGGTTCGTTTCTTATTTTCCTATTTATCAGCGTTTTTGGTTTTGACTTTACACTAGCCGCTGGTAACAGTAAGGTGCTCAATTTCACTAGTAACGTGGTCTCCCTCGTTCTCTTTGCTATAAGCGGCAAAATCATTTACTTGGTGGCTATTCCTATGGCGCTTTCTATGGTTTTAGGTGCTTATGTGGGCTCTCACTTCGCTATTAAAAATGGTGCAAAAATCATCAAACCCATCTTCATCACCATCGCTGTTCTTTTAATCGTCAAACTCATTTGGCAGGCGATGTAGACCGTTTCAGCATTTACAAAAAATAAAATAAAGAGCTGTGCTATATCAGAAATTTATTGTTTTCTGACTAGCAACAGCTCTTTTTAAATTACACTTTTCTTTCTAATGCT
This sequence comes from Acidaminobacteraceae bacterium, assembly GCA_041753235.1. Lineage (GTDB taxonomy): Bacteria > Bacillota > Clostridia > Peptostreptococcales > Acidaminobacteraceae > JBGSUZ01. The sequence continues at coordinate 5,884 of JBGSUZ010000260.1, read as the reverse complement.
GGGTTGATAGCAGGGTCTGTGTAAATGTCGTGTTCGTCCATGCTCTTAGTAGAAAACTCAGAGACGACAGCACCCTCAGGCCCCGCTTGGAACCAGTGCCATGTATTCGGACTCAGTGTATACTGTTCACCCGGATTTAATATAATTTCATGCCAAACCGTGAAACAGTCTTCTTTGCCTTCTGGTACAATCGCCTTAGGATTTGGTACTGGTTCGCCTGAAACATATAAATATACCTGACCCATACGGCACCTGAATGTTTCTTCTTTACCTATATAATCGCCAACCGCTGGATGTAAATGCTCTGGGCATGTCTGTCTTGGAAAGAGCACCAATTCCTTAGCACAGCAACGTTCCGTATTGGCATAAACCACAAGTTCAAGTCCAATGTCTTCTAATCTTCCAAGTCCATATTCAGCTACCTGCATACCCTCTATTTCCTTTGGCGTTAGGACAATACCTGCTTGTTTTAAGTACATTAATGCACGCTCACAGGCGCGCTCGTAAATTTCTCTTGTCAACATGGCTAGAACCTCCCTCTATTCTAAATAACTTTGAATAACTTTGAATAACTTCCAAACTTGGCAGTGCGCTCATAGCCCCTTTATTCAAACAGTTGAGTGCACCTGCTACAGCCGCAAAAGCCGATATTTCATTCAATAATTCCGGTTCAATGCGTGCACCATGTAAAAGTCCTCTCCTTGAAACTTGATAAAGAAAAGCCCCTACAAATGCATCGCCTGCACCGGTTGCATCTACTGCTTCAATTGCTATGCTGGGAATACGCGCACTGTATTGCTCTGTCGCTACATAAACCCCTGATTTGCCTAACGTAACCGCTACAATTCCCGCACCTAATTCTATAAGCGTCTTTGCTCCAATTACCAAATCCTGTTCCGTCATCAAATATAACTCTTCTTCGCTGACCTTAACGAAGTCTGCCTGTTTGACATAGTGAAGGCTTTTACGCTTCCATGCACTTTGTTCCTGACCATAAAGAGCTTCTCGGTAATTCGGGTCAAAACTAATAAATTTCCCTTCTTTTACCCCAGCTTCATAAAGTGCATTATAGCTGTCTTCCAGTCTGCCACCCATAAATGCCGTCGCAGAACCAAAGTGGAAAAGTTGGTAATCTGCGAGTGCCAGCATTTCATTATTTTGCCACTCAAAAGCTTCGTCGGCCCCTCTTTTAAAAGTAAAGTCCCGCTCTCCGTCTGATTGGAGCGTTACAAACGCTTTAGTGGTTTCTAAACCCTTTAGTTGTTGCAAAAACAAGGTATCTATGGCGTAAGCCTCTAGAACGCCTCTTAATTGATTGCCATAGGCATCATCGCCTACCGCACCCATAAAAGCGCTTTTCTCACCTAGCTTGGCGCACATAGCTGCCACATTGGCTGGTGCACCGCCTGGGTTATGCAAATAGGTCGCTTCATGACCTAAAACGGTATCCTCTTTACTGAAAAAGTCGATGAGTAATTCACCAACACACAAAACTGACATGGGCTGACCCCCTTTCAATTGCCTCCATTATAGCATAGGCCTCTAAGCTGAAAAATAGAAAAGCACCCCTAAGGGTGCCGTTTTAGCATTTTCTCGATGATTATTCCTTGTTGTCGCAAAAAAGTCTAGCTGATTATAACTGTTGCTGACTTTCGACCTGTGCGTCCTCAAGGACTTTTAAACTGCCACTATACTCGACCAGCTTGATTATACAGCCTCTTCCAATTGTAATATTGCCGCCTCTGACAACCTCGCAGATGGTGTTTTCAAGAAAAATCTCATCGCCTTCAATCGCCTCGCAGATCAATTTGCCACTTTGTTCTGAGAAAATACCAATTAAATCGTTTATAAGACCCCCGTACCTCCCCATAGTAACGTTGACCCGTCCAGCTCCAATGGCTTTAACTTCACTTCTGCCTCCGAGCGAAATTTCAATCTCATCTGCATTTAGAAGCCCACCTATTTGACATAGGCCATTCACATGAAATTGCTCTGCGTTGCAGTCTTGTCCAACCCTAAGGGAACCGCTGAATTCTAGGTTTTCTCCAGAAAGTTCACCTTCTACATTAAAACTGCCGCTAGCTTTAAGTCGTTTTGCTGACACGTTTGCTTCGGCCTTAACACTGCCGCTGGCTTTTAACTGCCCTGCACTTAAATCTTTTCTAAATTTTGTTGAGCCACTTATACTTACTTCTTCTGCTTTCAATAGCCCCTCAATCGCAGTACTACCGCTGGCTTTGAATAGTTGACAACTCGCATCACTCGTTATTTTGCCACTACCGCTGATTTTGATTTGTTCAAAATCGCCACCACCAGCCGACCCTGAGCCCGATATTTTAATAGAAGGTTTATTTGTTTGTTGTTCCATAATGGTATTCACTCCTTCATAAGTATTTAAGTGCATATTTACAACGCTAAAATAAGGTCTTGATGCGCTCCATATATCCTTGTACAGACAATTTAAGAACCACTTTGGCCCCTTCATCAAAAGCCAGCGCCTGCCCTGAAGCAGCTAACATCCAAAAACTTACACCCATTTTTCTTAAAAACAGTAAGTCATAAGGTATTTCTGGCATTTGGGTTAGTTCTCGTTTTAAAAATTGAATCAGTTCTCTGCCCTCATCTAGGTTAATAAGTCCCAATTTAAGCTGTTCATCACAAACCATTAACCCAAGCAGGTCTGTAAAATCCAATTCATTTAAGAACATTGTTTTATAAAAATTGATAACTTGAGAAGATACCAATTGATTTGCTTCTAAAGTCTCTAAACTGATCTGCACATTTTTGGGCGCCGCCGAAAAGGTTTCAGCCAGTTCGTCCAAAGACAAATCTTCTTTAAGGTTAAGTATTTTATCAATGCGTGCCAGTATTTTCTCCCTAGGGAAGTAGGTTTCCTGCCCTGTAAAGCTAGAACGTTTGACAAACCATTCTTCTGGAATCAGCTGTTTTCGCTTCCATCTATACAGCTGACCATAAGTAATTTGGGTCAGTTCTAAAAGCTCCTTCTTTGATATTTCCATTTCGCTCATCTCGTTCACCTCTGTTTTGAGTGTAACAAAACATTGTTACGTTGTATATAGTTTTCTGAAAGTTATTATATAAAAAATAGCACGCCAAAACGTTTACTGATTTGGCGTGCTACAGAATATTTTACTTATAAAGTTTACAAACGCTTTGCAATCTCTGCAATTCGCTTTATGCCATAGGCAATTTCCTCAATGGCGGCATAAGAATACGAAATTCTAAGACAGGCGTTCATTTCATTGTCATATAAATAGCCCGGATAGGCTAAAATATTATTTTTAAAAGCTTCGTCAAATAACTCCTTCATGCGGATAGGTGTTTTAAAGCGGAGCCAAATATAATAGCCACCTGCTGGTGTGTCCCACTCCGCTAAGTCGCCCATATAGAGCGAAAGTGCCTCTAAGGCGACCTTTCTACGTATACGAAGTTGCCCTCTGACAACTTCGCTATGGGCATCATAATAGCCTTTTTCTAAAAACTTGCCTGCTGTGAGCTGTGCTAAAGAACTGCTACCGTAGTCATTTTGCATTTTAAGGTCCCCAAGCCGCTCGACCACAGCCTCAGGCCCTACCAGCCATCCAATTCTCAGTCCTGTACTCAGCGTTTTTGACACACTGCCCACATATAAGACACTGCCGTTATGGTCATAGCGTTTAATAGGATCTGGTGCTGGTGCATCTATCCAAAGTTCCCGATAAACGTCGTCTTCAATAATAGGGGTCTGAATTTTACCGCAGGTTTCAACAAGCTCAATGCGCCGTCTCTCAGACATAACAATCCCTGTCGGATTGTGAAAGCTTGGAACGGTGTAAAGAATTGACTGCCTGTGCTTCGGGCTTTGTTTTAGCAATTGCTCAGGAATAAGTCCTTCCGCATCCATAGCCACCGCTGAGCGCCTTAAGCCAATGGACTGAAATATATTTAGAGAATACAAATAGGAAGGCTTTTCTAGAAATACAGTTGCTCCGGGCTGTAAAAGCCCTATCGCGACTAATTGTATAGCCTGCAGTGCACCTGAGACGATTAGAACATTTTCCGGTGCTGCTTGAATACCGAAACGCTGTAAGTACTTTGCCACTTGTTCACGCAAGTATGGCATGCCTTGAGGTGCTTCATAGCCTAAATTGGTCATGTCTCTTGCGACCTCAGAAAGCACCTCCGACATCATTTCCTTTGGAAATAGGTCAGGAGAAGGTTCCCCACTGCTCAGCCTAATGTAACCTTCTGTAAACTCATATCGATTAATGACTTGAATGGTGTCCAGATTGGAAATATGAAACCCCTCTGAAATATGTGCCTGCCAATTGGGCTGTTTCATGCCCTGTGACAACACTTGCGCGCTTAGAATTCTTGTCCCACCTTTACCGCTACTTTCTAAGAGGCCCATGCCTTTTAGCTCGTCCAATGCAGAGACAAGGGTACTTCGGTTGACGCCCAGCTTTTTAGAGAAGTCACGCTGATTAGGCAAATAAGCACCTGCAATCCATTCTCCTGTCTGAATTTTATGGAGTATATAGTCTGTGATTTGTATATAGGCAGGTCGCGAATCGTTGCGATCTGGTTGCCAGTTAATCTCCACAATTGTTTTCTTCATCGGCTGAGCGCCCTCTCTTTGATAATTTATTAACTTTATTGTACCACAGAAGGCCTTGGTTTATTTTATTCGATTGGGTTAATGTACTGCTTACTCACGTATTCACTGGTGCATAAATGTAGGAGTGGACCGTAGTATAATTGGAAACTCATGACATCGCCTACCTTGTAGCCTTTTTCAGTGTCTTCTATGTCTACAATCAAGTGGTCACTGCTACTGCCAATAATTTGAACCAATGAATCATGGGGCTTTAGCTTGTCGTCCATTGCAAAGTCTTGTTTACCAACCGCTAATATAGCCCGCTTTCGATTGCCTCTGTCTTCATACTCTGGCGTGTGACCAAAAGCATCTATAAAAATTTCACCCACAGGGTAACTCGGTTTCGTCTTAATTTCAACAATTTGCGCATTCAGCACAAAACTGTCTTGATGCAGCATTGGGAATGGCACACCCCAAATTTCAGGCAAGTCCATGTTCAGCAGCATGCTTTCTCCTAGGCGAAGGTGATTGATTTTTGAAGGCACAAGCCCCTCTAGCATGAGTGGCAAAGTTGATGTTGCACCACCTGAGACAATCTCCAGCGTTCTGCCTATTCTTGCTTCTATTTCACAAGCTACTTCGCCCAAACGACCTAGGTTTACAGTCGTCGGCTTAATTGCGCCATAGCAGCCTAAGTTTGTGCCAATACCCTTGAGTTTAACCCATTTAAGCTGTTTTTCAACGTAAACAGCAGTGTCTATCAACTCATTGGCATCAAAATAGCCTTCTCTTAAATCGCCTAAATCCATCATTAGTATGACGCCGTGTTGAATACCATGGTGCGCACAACTCGCTTCCAGATGGTCTATAGTCGTACGTTCTGAATTAAGACTTATGTCTGACCAACGAATCATTTCATCTATTTCACTCACCATAGGCACTCTCAGCAGCAGGGTTTCTGTATTTGGGTAAGTCCGCTTCGTATTTTCCAACTGCATGATTCTTGAACTTGCAATTTGCGCACAGCCGCCCTTAACAAAGCTGTCTGTCACGCCCATTAGCCCATTGACACCTTTTATAACGCCTGCAACGGTTATCCCATTTTTTTCACAGAGTGCAACGGTTCTGCTCACATTCTCAAATACCTTCGTCATATCGATTTGGAGTTCAGGATAAGTGCTTTGCATCATGACAATTCCCCCTATGGCTCGCTGGTTTATTATTAACCCCATTATAGCCATATACAATGGAAATAGCCCCATCCACATCCCAAAAGTTGTACCCAAC
>JBGSUZ010000259.1:0-4361 GCA_041753235.1 Acidaminobacteraceae bacterium | reverse complement strand
GCTCAATTACTTCACCCAAGTCAATAACTTGTGTTGACCCTCGTTCTGTATCAGTAGCTTGTTCGGTAGCACCTCTAGCAATTTCCTCTATGGTTTTCGCAATATCCTCAGAAGTTATAGCGGCTTGATTGGTTACTTCTGATAACTCAGAAGCTGAGTGTTTCATCTCTCCTGAAGTTACTAATAAGGTCTGAGCTATTTCTGTTAAATTATTCTTCATACTGTTGAAAGCCTTAGCTAAGTGACCAATTTCATCGTGTCGTCTAAGAAGTTTTTCATCTATTTCAACTCTTAAGTCACCAGTAGAAATAGTTGATGCCGCATTAGCAACTTTTGCAACTGACACAGTAAGGTTGCTAATATATAAAAATGTGATGATTGCAATGACAACCGCACCTGCAACTGCTGAACCAATAGTGATATTACGTATATCTGTGGCTTCTTTGCTTATACTCTTCATAGGGATTGTTGAACCCATAATCCAAGTAGGTCCGTATTCCGTGATTGCGATTGGTACAAACATTTTAAATGCTTCATCTTTTAGTGTCGATGAATATAGAATCTCTTGATGTACTTTCCCATTCATTACATCCGTTAAAAGTTCTTTGCCCTCTTTAGTTTCAATTTCTTCACTCACTTTTCCTATTTTTTCACTGTCAGGGTGGGTTATGACTACACCCGTAGAACCCAATAATTTAAGATAACCATCGCCAAATAACTTGACAGCATTTAATTGGTCTACAACAGTCTGAACTTCAATATCAATCCCTGCTGCCCCCACAAATTTACCCTCAACCATGATCGGTACTGTTATAGTTACCATGTTAACGTCTTTTCCACCTATCTTATAGACAACAGGCTCTGTGATAAATGGTTTCAACGTTTTCATTGGCTCAAGATAATAGGCGTCCGTGTCGTAAGCATAACACTTATCTATGCCAAAATTACTGCCATCTCTATAAACTAGGGGTACGAATCGCCCCGTATCATCTGCATCAGCTTTACCTATGTTAGCTGCATCTTTCCCATCAAATGCATTAGGTTCCCAAATAACCCAGACATCTACTGCTTTGTCCTGAGCTTGTAGCGTATTTTTTAGAATAAGATTAACTTCTTCTCGCGTCATACTGCCGCCATTTTTTGCCATTTGGAAGCTTGAGGCCATTGTTTCTGCCACTGCTAAATGTGTTTTAAAAAACGATGCCATCGCCTCTGACTCACCGGTTATTTTTTCCTCAATCAATATTTCAGATATTTTCATAGTACTGTTAAATGTCATGTAGCTAATAGCTGCAATCAATATACTCAGTACAACTACCAATGTGCCAATAATGGATAAGACCATTTTCACTTTCAAATTCATTTTCATAAACCATATACCTCCTATAAGTGCTTATACAAATCTTTCTCAATTTCCCAGCGATCTGTAATGTTATAGATACCCGTCTCAACCCTTTCGAACCATCCGTAGTAGTTTCCATATAGAATATTTTGTATTCTACGAGCTGGTATTTCTAGATATTGAAGTGATTTTGGTGTACTTGGCCCAGCTAATTCAATAGCTTTTGCTATCACAACTGCTTCTTCCCTATAAGCTGTCGTGATTTTAGTTTTTGTAACGCCTCCAGTTGTTTGTGTTTTCCTTTTTCCAAATTCAAGTTCAACTTGCTTACGTTTTTTCTGGTTCATTTGCCTGCTTTTTATACGGTCAAAAACTTCTGCAGTCTGTACAATCTCTATCCTTGAGCCCTCTGGTTTTATCGTAACTAGCATAAGGCCAATTTCCAGACGTCTTAGTAAGTGGCATATCCGTTTGTACTTCTTATTTTTAAAGATGTTCTTAGGCTTTAACACTGCTATGTAAACCGTGTCTGCAATTTTTTGACGTTCAGTTGCCTGTAGAATGACCTCTAAGTTTAACGATTTCTTAAGTTCTACTACCAGCATTTCATCGGATTTTTGAGCAACTATGTCACAACTATTAATCTCACCATTTACGAAGTAGCCTAAGTCCTGCAGATAATCTCTGACAGGTGCATACAAATCTGATTCTTTAATTTCAGCTTTATTTGCTTGCGTCATTCAATCCTCTCCCTATTCCATGTATAGAAACAAAAAAAGGGCTTAAGCCCTTTTTAAATTTTACGAATGCCATTTTCCTCAATTACGATGCTACCTTCTTTAAATAATTTGCCAACAGCTCGTTTAAAAGCTTTTTTGCTCATCTTTAAAGTAGCTTTGATTGCTTCTGGGTCGCTGCTGTCACATAATGCTAAAAAGCCATTGTTGCTCTCTAGTGCATTTAATATGGTTTCAGAGTCTTCATCGCGCTGAAGATAAGACTTTTCTCTTACACTTAGCTCTAACTTACCGTCTTCATGAATTTTTGTGATTCTCACACGAACTTGCTGACCAATTGAATAAGTCTCATGAATTTCTTTTGCAGGAATACGGCCATTATAGCGATTTTCAACCGCTACAAACGCACCAAATTCTTCATGTACACTGTATACAACACCCTCAGTCCACTGATCAGTCTCGTAATGAGTTGACTCATACAAGTATTTACTGACTTGCATGGTCGCACAAAGTCGCTCCGATTTATCTAGGTAAATACCTACTAAATAGGACTTGCCTTCTTCCACTTCACAAGTTTGTTCCTTATAGGGTAAAAACAAATCCTTTTCAAGACCCCAATTTAAGAACGCACCTTGTTCTGAAACCGCAACAACTTCTAAATATGCTGTTTCTTCTACAATAGCCTTAGGCTTTTCCGTAGTAGCAACTAATCTGTCTTTAGAGTCTTTATAAATAAAAACTTCTATCAATTGTTCTTCTTTGAAATCTTCCTCTAGATATTTTTTTGGAAGCAAAACCTCTGGTTCTGAATCTTCCATAGGCACTAAGTAAGCACCTACTGTTGAGAATCTTTTAAGTCTCATGTCTTGATATTTTCCGATTTTTAACATTCATTTCCCTCTTATTCTTATCTGTTTATTATTCAATCGATTAACGATAGGTTAGGCGATTCGATTTTTAGAATCATTGAAAATTATATCCTATTTAGCTACAAATGTATCATTTATATTTCTATTTAGTATAGTTTTTTTATTCTAATTGGGTATTAAATAGCAAAAGTCCTGTATGAAGGTGGTGAAACACTTGAATAAAATTTCATCCTATAAAAAATGGATTGATGCTTTTACGGTAGGCTTAATCTCTATTTGTGTCTTTTCGTTAGCTGCTTATCGCACCTATTCTTATGAAGTGGAAAATAATAAGCAAAAATCTACGAGTGAAGTTGAACGTGTTGCCAAAGACATAGAAAGTGTCATTAGCAATCAAATTTTTAAAGCTAAAGGCATTGCAGCATATCTAATGCAAGACCCCACACGCAATATTGAAGGCTTTGCAGATTACGCAAGTCTGCTTTACGATGACAGCGACAATTTGTTACGTTCTGTTTCACTCTTAAAGGATACCACAGTTTTCTTCGCCTATCCTATTAAGGAAAATGAAAAGGTTATTGGTGTGGATATCGCTAAAATAGATGCGCAAAGGGAAGCTGTATTGAAAGTAAAAAGTTTACGCACTACAGTTGTCAGTGCACCTGTAAATTTAGTGCAAGGTGGGCGCGGCATTGTTATTCGCATCCCTATTATTGGCGCAAGAGATATCTCAAATTACATTGGTCAAATGAGTGTTGTACTTGACTACGACAAACTTCCGAGTGCCTCCAATCTTGAAAACTTGATGCAAGATTATACGATTCAGGTTGTTGAAAGAACAAACGACTTAGAACCACCTAAAGTGATTTACTCAAATTACGAAGGCATAATGCCTGAATCTGCTACATATGCACTCAATCTTCCTGGCATAGAGTGGCAAATTCTTTATAAACCTAAAGACGGATGGCAAGGCACAAGTTTACTTTTTATTGCAATTGTCATCCTTGGCTTAAGCACAAGTACAAGTATTGCTTATATGGTTTATCGGCAATATGCGACAAATGATGCCCTTAATCAATTGGTTGAAGAGCGGACTAGTGCTTTAATTCAAACCAACGAGTACCTTGAACACACTTTAGCGGAAGTCGAAGAAAAGCAAGCGGAACTATTCATTGTAAATGATCAACTTGAACAATCCTTGGATCATTTAAACGACACACAGGAACAGTTGATTCAGTCTGAAAAGTTTGCAGCGCTTGGAGAACTCGTCGCTGGTGTTGCTCATGAAATCAATACGCCACTGGGCATAGGCATTACCCTTGCAACCTTTGTCGATGACAAGCATAAAAAACTTCATAAACAATTTGAGGCTGGTCAACTTAGTAAATCAGCACTCCTTGAATATGATGAGTC
>JBGSUZ010000258.1:0-10941 GCA_041753235.1 Acidaminobacteraceae bacterium | reverse complement strand
AATACTCTCGCAATGAGGGTTGCTAATGCGGCACCAGCTACACCCATCTCTGGCATTCCAAATTTTCCGTAAATCAGCACATAGTTTAGAAACGCATTGATAAACACCGCCACAGCACTGACGACTGTTGGCGTTGTGGCCTGCGCTATACTTCTGGCTGCAACAGCAAAAGAAAAAGAAATAGCAGTGAATAAATACGACCATGAGACAATTTTAAGGTATACAGTGCCATGTTCAATTAAAACAGGGTTGCCATTGCTGAGCATGGACATAACCTGCGCCGGAAAGAACTGAGCTAATAGAAAGAAAATGGTACTTACAACGCCGCCAAAGACAAGGCCTATGCCCATAGTCTTTTTTATGTTGGTAACGTCTTTTCTTCCCCAAAACTGCGCAATAAACACTGAAGCACCACTGTTGATTCCGAATATTAAAAGAATCATGATAAAGAAAACTTGATTTGCAAGCCCAACTGCAGCTAGTTCATTTTTACCAACTTGTCCTATCATCAATGTATCTACTAGGTTGAGTGCTGTAATTAACAAATTTTGAAACATGACAGGTATGCCTATTGCTAGCATCGTCTTTAGAAATGTTTTATTGATTTTGAGATGATTCATAAGTCCTCCTAAATGATTGCAGTTAACATAAACATTATAGCAGATTACAATAAGCACTGTGTTAAAAAAAATTAAACGTTTTATACACAAAAAGCTGCAAGGTCAATTAACCTTACAGCTTTAAAATCATATTTATATTCAATTTTGACGATTATTGCTCCGTCTCATTGCAGCGCTTACATATGCCAAATAACTCTACACGGTGACCTAGAAGCTTGCATCCCGTTTGTTGTTCTAATTTTTTCTCAAAAGATTCAAAAGGACAATCTTCTATGCGTATCATCTGCTTACAAGAAACACACTGCATATAGTGCCCATGTTTATGGTGGTTCAATGCATAATATGCTTTTAAGCCGATTCTATTTTCCACAACTAAATTCTTCTGGAGTAGCAGGTCTATATTTCGGTATACCGTTGATAAATTACAGGCAGTCAACATCGCTTTCATAAGTCTTAGAATTTCTTCTGCACCTAAAGGCATTTCTGCTTCACTGAGTATTTGAATGAGGGCGGCACGTTGCTTGGTCGTTTTTAGGCCCTTATCTTTTAGCCAAACTTCTGGGTCGTTCAAAGTTTTTACCATACCGTACCTCCCTATTAATTCTTAATAATTAGTTTTCGTCCTGCAAAGGCAATGGCAAAGAAAAAGCCATTAAGCAAAACCACGGTCGCACCAGAAGGCAAATTGAAAACAAATGAAGCCAGTACCCCCAGCACGATGGAAACCACCGAGGTCGCTACAGCAACCACAAGTGTTGACTTAAACGAACTGGTTACCTGTAAGGCGGTAATAGCTGGGAAAATAATTAAACTTGAAATTAACATGGTTCCGACAATACGAATACCAAGGGCTATGGTCACCGCTGTGAGCAGGCTTAGTAAGTAGTTCATATGCTTCACGTTAATGCCAATAATTTTCGCATATTCCTCGTCATAGGTCATAGCAAATAGTTTAGGATAAAGCCAAATGACTGCCACAACTACCGACGCCGCTAATATAACCGACAAGATCAAGTCCAATTTGCTGATGACCAAAAGGCTTCCAAATAAATAACTGAATAAGTCTACATTGTAACCGCCTGACAAGCTGGAAATCATGACACCAATTGCAATAGCCATTGAAGAAACCAGCCCTATCGCTGCATCTCCATGAATATTTGTTTTTTCGTGAAGTTTTAAAATTAACAATGATGCGCCCGCAACCAGAGGAATCCCTACCAGTAGTGGCGACTGCTGTGTTAGCATGGCTATGGCAACTCCGGCAAAACTTACGTGGGCTAATCCGTCTCCTATTAATGAAAGTTTTCTAAGCACTAAGAAAGTACCGAGCATAGAACAACTAATGGCTACGAGTACCCCAACTAGCAGTGCATCTCGAATGAAACTATATTCAAAAGCTTTAAATAGTAAATTAATGATATCTGTCATGCTACGCCTCCTGTACAACAGCTGGCAAGCCGTGAATGTGTGCACCGTGTGTTTCTTTTAATAGTTCATAGTCTCCAAAAATAACTTCATCAAAGCCCATGAGCAGCAATTTGTTCATGTATTTGTCCATGCTCGTTACGTCATGGGAGACTTGCAGAATGGTAACTTGATGCGCTAAATGTAAGTGATGAAGCATTTCATAAAATTCTTCTCGGATTTTAGGGTCGAGTGCGCTAGTAGGTTCATCTAATATGAGCAGATCTGGTCTAGAAACTAATGCACGAGCTAAAAGAACCCGTTGCTGCTGCCCAATGGACAAAGTGCCTACTTTTCGCTTAAGAAACGATTCCATATTGAGGAGTTTTAGGGTTTCAACTACGCGTGCTTGTTTCTCAGCGCGTTTCATAGACTTGCCTTCTTTACTGCCCATTAGGCCTGTTGCGACAATTTCATCTACTTGTGCTGGAAAAAAACTGTCGTTGACTAACGTTCTTTGAGGGAGATAACCAATGGAGGTCTTGTCATATAAAAACTCAACAGAACCTTCTGTAGGTTCTAGTAAGCCTAAAAGAACCTTAACTAGCGTTGTTTTGCCAGAACCATTCGAACCGACAATACCGACATAGTCTCCCTTTTCCACTTGGAAACTCAATTGTTTAATTATATTTTGCCTACCATAATTGACACTAATTTTATTGACACTCATTAATGGTTTATTCATTTCTTTTCAAACCTTCTTCCAACTTCAATAAATTCTCTTGCATGATTTGAAGATATGTTATCTGATTCTTTAAGTCGTCTTTTGAAACATTGTGAGCGGCATGTAGCATGACAAGTTTAGCGCCCGTCTCATTTGCAATAATGCGTGCGATTTTAGGGTCAATTAGCTCTTCGTAAAATACGGTAGTTTGCTTCTCAGACCTCATTAAGTCCACCATTTCCGCTATCTTTTGAGGTGCTGGCTCTGCATCTGGTGCGAAGCCATCATAAGGTGAGTGGTATGGAACGTTATATTTTTTTGAAAAATAGCCAAAAGCATAGTGTCCTGCAAATATAATACTTCTATCAGGATACTTGTCTAGAGATGTTTGTATATCTTGATCCAATTGACTTAATTCTGATTGATAATTCTTTAAAGCATCGTTGATTGTATCGCTTTTCTCAGGCAGCTTTTGCACAAGTCCTTTTGCAACATTTTCAGCCATGATTGCAGCATTGCTAGGGTCTAGCCATACGTGCGGGTCAACGCTTAAAGGGTTATGTTCATGAGAATCACCACTTGCCGCAGAGTCAGCCTCCTCGTGAATGTCTAGTCCAAGTTCTTCTCCAGTAAGATATTGGACGTCTTTGGTGACATTAATCACCAAGGTATTCGGCCCAATTTGCGTTAACATCTTTTCAACCCAGGGTTCCATAGCAAATGAAGTATACATAAATACGTCTGCATTTTGGATATCTGCAATATCTTTTGGTGTGGGCTCATAGTTATGTGCTTCTGCGCCCGGAGGCATTAAAAGTCGTATGTTTACACCGTCCACGTCTTTTGTAAGGACTTTTGCAAAGTCATATTGTGGAAATAGTGTCGCTATTATCTTAATAGAATTTTCTGATGTGGCTTGTTGATCTGGTGCTATTTCACTAGTATTCGCACTACCACAACCAGTTAATGAGAAGCTAAGCACCAATAGCGTTGTTATGAGTGCAACTAATCTAAATGAATTTACTTTCATGTCTATTCCTCCTAAATGAGAATACCTCGCATTTGCATTTATCATAATGATTATACCCATTTTTAAAGGAAAATGCAAACGATTCGCAAAAACTATTTGCATGCAGTCTCAAAAAACAGTAAGCCCGCCAACAAGTATTTCTATGCTGGCGGGTCAATTTATACTTTAAACTGTCAATAGATGCAAATTAAGAACTTTGAGTGGTTTGCTGCAAGCTATAAAATCTATAGAATGCCCCTCGCTTGTCTATCAGTTCTTGGTGTGTACCTTGCTCAGTAATGCCACCTTGATCCATGACAACAATACGGTCTGCACCACGAATTGTAGAAAGTCTATGGGCTATGACTAACGTTGTTCTCCCCTGTGCCAGTGCTTCTATGGCACTTTGAACAATGGCTTCATTTTCGTTGTCAAGAGCAGACGTCGCTTCATCTAAAATGATGATGTCAGGATTTTTAAGGAAGAGTCTTGCAATTGAAAGACGTTGTTTCTGACCACCGGAGAGCATAATGCCTCTTTCGCCAACGATTGTGTCATACCCTTTGTCCAGACCTTCAATAAATTCGTGTATATTGGCCTTTTTAGCGGCTTCTATTATATCTGGCAAAGTCGCTCTTGGGTTACCATAACGAATATTGTCTTCAATTGTGCCATAAAAAATAAGTACGTCCTGTCCAACAAATCCGATTCGGCTTCTAAGGGATTGTAAAGTCAAGTTGCGAATGTCGTTATTGTCTATTTTAATAGAACCAGTTTCTATTTCATAAAACCTTGGAATTAAATGGGCTATGGTAGTTTTACCAACGCCCGAAGAACCTACTAATGCGACTGTTTCACCCTTATTAATACTCAAGTTAAAGTCTTTCAGCACGTATTCATCTTCTGGTGTATATCTAAAATCTACGGAGTCAAAATGAATATTGCCTTCCAGATGTATTAGTTGCTGTGCATGAGGTGCATCTTGAATTTCTGGGTCTACGCTCATAATTTCAACAAAGCGCTCGAATCCAGCCATGCCTTGCTGCCATTGTTGAACAAATTCCATAAGTCTTCGAACGGGTTTCATCATGAAATTGGCAAATAGGATAAAGGCAATTAAATCGCCTAGATTGATCCACCCTTTATAAACAAAGTAACCACCAAAAGCCATGACGCTTAAGTTGAGTAGGTCTGTCAAGAAGCCGTTGATTGCTGCGAAAATACCCATTTGGTAATAAGCACCGTCTTTAGAGTCATACAGTGCTTGATTGTATGTGTCGAAACGTTCTTTTTCGTAGTCTTCATTACAAAAGGCTTTTGCTAAGCGAATACCGCTGACACTGTTTTCAAGTTTGGCATTAAGGTCCGCCGCTCTTGCTTTTTGTGCTCTGAAAGCTTTGCCCAAATGTATTCTTCTGTAATACGCAAACCACACTAACACGCTGACAATGCTGTACATAATTAATGTTAGCGGTATATGAATACTCATGAGTAAAACAAAGCCACCTACGAGCATGACCACCGAAATAAACAGGTCTTCAGGGCCATGATGGGTTAACTCTGCAATCTCAAATAGGTCGCCTGTAAAACGATTCATAATTTGACCAGTTCTGTTTTTGTCGAAAAACTTATGATGTAGTTTTTGCATGTGTTCAAAAAGCTCATTTTTCATGTCATATTCAATGCGCGCACCCATCATATGACCATAATAGCCTACAAAATAAGTACAGTACATTCTAAGTGCATACAGCACTAATGCGATAATTGAAAATCGCAGTAACAGCGCCATGTTTTGGGATGGGATAATGACTGAAACCACGTCTCTTGAGAGCATGGGAAAAATCAGGTCAATACCTGCTATCAGGAATGCGAAAAACATATCCATAAAAAATAGCTTCTTATGGGGTTTATAATACTTTATTAATCCTTTCACTTGAACCTCCTTAGCTGTCTTGTAAAATCTTTACCTTTTGTGACAGACATACGGTCATAAGATCTAGAGCCTGCTCAAAGCTTATTTTACCTGTTTTCATGCGGTAATCTAATTCCGCTAAGTCAATAACCACTTGTTTTAGATAGTCTTCTCTAAAATTTCGGCACTGTCCAGCGTATTTTTTTGCTGAAAAAGGATGGACACCTAGTTTCTCTGCAACGGCAGTTGGATTGTAACCCTTATTTAGCCAGAGCAACGTCTTGTACAAGTTCCTAAAATGCTTAAAGAGCATAGCATTTATCTGAATTTCGTTAAAATCCTCAGATAAGAGCTGTTGCTTAATGCGAATAGCATCCAAAGTTTTACCTTCTGATATTGAATCCATATAGGCAAATATGTTGGTGTCTAGGGGTTTCTCTAGCATACGCATTAGAAGCGGCTTGTCTATTTCACCATTTGAAGCACTGGCTATCCGTTCTATCTGTCCTAATACTTCGTATAAATCTCTGTCTGCATCTTTTTCTAAGTAGCCTAAAAGGTATATACATAATTGTAGATTTTCTGAGCTGATACTACAACCTAAATTATTTAGCTTACCTAACAATATTTTTTTGAGTTCACTTTCATCCAGCTTTCCAAGTTCAAATAGTGCACCTTGCTTTTGCAAAAGTTTACCTGCTTTTTTCCGTTTGTCTACCCCATCGCAGAGTAATACCAATACGGTAGAGGGACATGGATTTTCCAAGTACTTCATTAATTTCTCTTCATCGTTTTCAGAAAGACTATTTTTAGTTGTTCCAAACCAAGGAACCTGCTTGACGACGACAAGGCGTTTTTCACAAAAGAAAGGTAGCGTTTCAAAAGCATTAATTGCATCGTCTATCAACAGTTTAGAGCCATCTACAATTTGTTCATTAAAATCCGCATAGGCTGGATCGACAACCTGATCACGAAGTGCTTTAACAATCTGATTCATCAAATACATTTCTGCACCATGTAGACAATAGATTGTTTGTATTTTATTTGATTCAATTGCTTGAAGTAATTTGCTGTAAGACATTTCAGTCCTCCTGTATCTGAACACCATACCAAAGCTGTTTTCCGTCGCTGTAAAGTTGCACACAGCCATTATAATCATTTCTTAAAATAGGCACGCCACTTAACTTGTAGCGTTCTAATGTTGAAGCCTTAGGGTGCCCATATCGATTTTTTTTACCAACTTGAATCACTGCTAATTCAAGATTATCCATACTGGTAAGTGCTTCGCTACTGCTTGTTGCAGAGCCATGATGCGGCACTTTAAGCACCATATGGGCAGCTTGAACCTTTCCTATTATATCACACTCTACTTGTGTCGAAATATCACCTGTGAATAAAAAGCTCGTCTCACCATATAGAAGTTCAAAAGCTATGCTTTCATCGTTAGCGGACTCACTATCAAATTCCTTATCTGGGTGCAAAACCTTTAATAAGAGGCCTTGTTCCACATTAATTTCGTCTCCTTTTGAAAGCGTGCTTATAATGGTGCCTTTATCTTTCCCGAGTCCAGTTAAAGCTTTTAAAGCCAATGCTTCTTCTGGCGCATAATGTCCATTAAAATATGCAAATGCTTTAACGTTTAGCTTTTCCATTAGTTGCTTCGCACCGCCAATATGATCTGAATGGGGATGGCTAACAATGAGTAGGTCTACCTGATCAATTCCTAGTTTCAATAAACTATCGCTAACCAGTAACCGTCCTTTTTCCAGACCAGTATCTACGACAATAACCTTACCTGTAGGCGTTTTTATAACGGTTCCATCGCCCTGCCCTACGTCTAGAAAATAGACTTGCAGTTCATTTCCAAAATGAATTTTTTCAGGAATCCACTGCCCTAGTAGTAATGCCGCACCAGTAATTATAACAAGGAATGTGTGACTTATACGACCTAAAAAACTGAGTCTATTTTCAGTTGTACTTTGCATATAGTTCACGCCTGTGCTAATTTGTTTGAAATAAAGTGGTAACAGCAACACAGAAACATAGAGTGCAAATTGTACTGTAGACAAGCTGGGCATAGCTTTCTGAGCTGGTAGTAATAAACTGGTCTTAACGGTTTCTGTCATCAACCAGATAGAAGCACCACCTATAAGTCCTATTCCTCTAGAAAGTGGCTTTAGCCAAGTAAACAGAGCAACTGCTCCACTAAGTGGCAAACTGATGGCACTCAGTATAGAAACCGGCAGATTATAAATTAAGCTCCACCATGTAAAGTTATTAAATTGAGTACATAAGATGGGATAAAGGCAAAGACAGGCACTTAGTGACAGTATTAACGACTGAAATAGCTTTTCTGACCATTTTCCCATTTCAAAGGAAAAACCCTTCCTAATAAAAGGCGCAATGACTAGGAGTCCATACATAGCGGCAAAAGCCAAATGCAGTCCTACATCCCAAATCATCATTGGGTTTAATAGCAACATGATAACAAGGGTCAAACTCAAACCATTCAGTGCGTCGGGCTGTTTGTAACTAAGTCGGGCTAAATCTAAGACCAAAAACATATAATAGGCCCTTATAGCCGCTGAGTCAGCACCAATGAGCCATATAAAGACACCTAAAAGGCTCCAAATAATTATTTTCTTGTGTCTGTACCCGACATGCCTGTGCTCAAAAAATTGATAGACCCAAAATAGCAAAATGCCAAAGTGAGCACCCGAAACGCTTAGTATATGGTTGGTACCTGAGGTTTTGTATGCCTCTAGTACCTCTGGTGGAATCCATGAATCCTCACCAAAGAGCATACCAGCCGCCATTGGCCCCTGCTTAAAAGCTGTATTTTGAAGCACGTCATTAACCAAAGGCATACCTAGTTTATGCCGCCACTGTTCTAGCGCACTGCCTCCAGCAAGTATTTTTACAGCACTCACCTCAACGCTGCCTACTCCTTTTTTTGCATAGAGCCACCGTTTTTCATTAAAACCACCTGGGTTTCTAGCTGGCTCGGCTGGTAAATAAGTTCCAGTAATGTTAGCATTCATACCAGAACTTATAGTAGGCATTGGTTTATACGGAGAAAAACGCAACCTTACCCATAGGCCGTTACTGGTCTTAAGCCAACAACTGTTAGGGTCTAGCAAATCACGTTGATAGACAGTTCCTGAGACATTAAACTTAGTCTGTTTTGCAAGCTGTTGGTTTAGTGTCTCCAAATGTGTCAATTGAAGCTGGGTAAGTCCTATTCCTAAAGCTAAACCAACTAAAATAAAGAACCCCTTTTTCTTGCTTGGGTCAAATATTATACTAAGCATGAGTAATAAAGAAACATATAATGCTGGCGTAACGTCTTTAAGCTGCCACCAAATACCAGCTGAAAGCGCCAATAAAAAAATCACAGAGGGTCTGCGCATGCGAATATCACCACCTATGTACATGGTAATATATGACAATTGATTTGACAAGCCTCTGTGACTATATTTTGTTATTTTATACCATTTATTTAATTCAATCCAAATTATTTTGCAATAATTTCAGCACCATCTGCTGTCACAACCAGTGTATACTCCCATTGTGCAGACAGCTTGCCGTCTAAGGTAACCGCTGTCCAATTATCTGAAAGCACTTTGCAATCAAACTCACCTTCATTGATCATGGGTTCAATAGTAAAGGTCATGCCCGGCAGTAAAATCATGCCCGGTTCCCCAGTGTCAAAGTGAAACACAAACGGATCTTCGTGGAAAACTTTACCTAGACCGTGTCCACCAAAGTCTTCAACGACTGAATAACCATTTTGTAATGCATAATTTTCAATGGCTATACCAATTTCATTGGTTGTTGCTAATGGTTTCACGACAGACAAGCCAATTTCAAGACATTCTTTAGTTTTTTCAACTAAGCGCTTTGCCGACTCACTGACTTCACCTACAAAGTACATACGACTTGCATCGCTATAATAGCCATTAAGAATGGTGGTAACATCTACATTGATGATATCCCCTTCTTTAAGGAATCGGTCAGGACTTGGAATCCCGTGGCAAATGACTTCGTTTATTGAAGTACAGGTGCTCTTAGGAAAACCATGATAATTAAGCGGTGCAGGAACGCCACCCATTTCAAGGGTTCTATTATGAACAAAGGTATTAATTTCTTCTGTACTCACATCAGGTTTAATCAGCGCTGCGACTTCGTCTAAAATCATACTGGTCACTTTACCACTGGCACGCATACCTTCAATGGTTTCTTCGCTTTTAAGTAAAGATTTGTCTGGAATCATATAACCCTTTGCTGCCATTTGAGCTAACTTGGTTTCAATGCCACAGTTGCATTTTTTAGCTTTTAAGCCACTGCCACACCAACATTTATCATTTCTTTCTAACCACTTCATAGTACCTCCTTGGCGCAGCCCACTGCTTGCAGCTACTCTTTGCCATTTATCTTAACATTTGATTGAGTCGACTAAAATATTTTGTTTTATCGAGTGCAATGAGTATTGGTAAACCAATGATTGCACCACCTACTGCTTGAGCCACATTAAAGCTCACTGATCCCATTGCGTACATAAAGCCTTTAAGCATGACTTCATAAGCAAAGTAACCACCTACCATAATCATACCGCCCGCTAGAACGCCAACTAAATACGCCACGACAGTGCCAAAAGTTCCGTGAAGTCGTTTTTGCAGTGCCATAAATATAGTTCCAACAATAAAAGCGTCTAAAAATTTAATCAGCGCTGTTGCGGGTGCGTATTCAATATATCCAAATAAGTCAGCAATGCATGAGCCTACACCACTGGCAACACCGCCAAGTACGGGGCCAAGCAAAATTCCTGAAAGGTATACCAAACTGTCGCCAATATGGATATAACCGCCTACAGGAATAGGAATACGAATGACCATTGTACCTACAGTTACCATTGCTGCAAAAACACCGCCTATTGCCATTGCTTTTGTTGAAATCTTCATAAGTGACCTTCTTTCTATGTATAATCATTTTAGATTATAGCACTGAAGTGTATCGAAATCCATTAAAAGTAAGTGGGATTGTATCGGTATAACTGGGCTTAGCCCTCTTGTTCATCGGTCCAATAGTGGGCTTCATTTTCAAGTGCACCGGTGGTTTTGTAATAAGTTTCTATATGAGCCCGTTCCAGATTTGTAAGGGAAAGTTCATCGTATAAACACTCGTGGATGCGCTTTAAAAGTATTTCTCGCTGGTCTTTAGATTCAGGTAAGTTAAGCTCTAACGCTAGCAATTTTTCAACACAGCTTACTAC
>JBGSUZ010000257.1:0-1576 GCA_041753235.1 Acidaminobacteraceae bacterium | reverse complement strand
AAATCTTTTATTTGAATCCATTGTTGATCAGATATTTCGTATCGTTTTTGTGTCATGACATGCATCTCCAAGTTGTTTTCTTTTATTGTATCTAAGACTTGGTTTATGCACAAACTTTAGTTTTCAGACACGCCCTAGTATGTAAAAATATCAATTAAGGAGTAATGAAATGGTAACTTTTGGAACGGTGTTAGCGATTATAGGTACGGTAGGGTTTATTGGCGCAATGTGGAGTTTATTTGGATATCTTTATTTTAAAAAAGGAAATTTAAAAAAAGGTTTTCTAGTGCTATTTGCTTCATTGATTCTTGTAGCTAGTGGGGTATTTATTGGCGTGCAAGGTGAATGGCGTAATGTGGAAAATGGAATGTCCTTATCAGAAGATGTTATCCAAATTATTGAAACGATAAATGTTGAGGAAGCGACCCAAGAAGAACAAGCAAAAGTTGGCGGGAGTGTATATTTGAAAATCAACGAAGAGGATTGGACAAAATACAACGAAAAGATTATGCAGTATTATATCGCATGGCAAAAAAGTTTAAATGATCAAGCCGATGAGGAAGCGCTTAGAATTGAGTTTGAAAATTTAAGAAAGAAAGCACTTTTACAATAATTTTTCCACCTAAAAAAAGATAAGTTAGGAGAATCAATATGCTTTATTTCATGAACGATTACTCAGAAGGCGCACATGAAAAAGTTCTGAATGCGCTAATCAAAACAAATATGGAGCAGCACGTTGGTTATGGTGTTGATGACATTACTATCGAAGCAGCTGAGTTAATAAAGAAAAGAATCAATAGTCCTGAGGCAGATGTTCATTTTTTAGTAACAGGCACTCAGACGAATACGATAGCTATCGCTCATTTTTTACGACCTTATGAAGCCGTTATTGCAACGGATCTCGGACACGTATCCGTACATGAAACGGGAGCGATAGAAGCGACAGGTCATAAAATAATTGAAATGGAGTCGAAAAGTGGCCTACTCACCACTGAAATGATTGACGCTGCAATTTTAAAACACGCCGATGAGCACTGGGTACTGCCTAAACTGGTATACATATCAAATGCGACAGAAACGGGTACGATTTACACAAAATCCATGTTGGAAGACTTAAGAAAAACATGCGATAAATACGGACTTTATCTTTACTTAGATGGTGCAAGACTTGCTAATGCCCTCACCTGTGAGGATAATGACATGACAATTGAAGACATTGCCAATCTAACAGATGCTTTTACAATTGGTGGTACAAAAAATGGCATTCTTTTTGGAGAAGCTCTTGTCGTTACAAATAACCATTTAAAAGCGCATATGAGATTTTCAATTAAGCAAAGAGGGGCGCTTCTTGCAAAAGGAAGACTGCTAGGTGTTCAATTTAAAGCATTGTTTGAAGATAACTTATATTTTGAAATGGCAAAGCACACTAATGAAATGGCTACTATTTTAAAAAATGGAATTTTAGAACTTGGATATCAGCTTGTAACAAATCCATCTACAAACTTAATCTTTACCATACTCCCAAATGATGTTCATAGTGAACTCTCAAAACTCTGTTACTATGAAGCGGAACATC
>JBGSUZ010000256.1:0-6054 GCA_041753235.1 Acidaminobacteraceae bacterium | reverse complement strand
GCGGTGAACGCTAAAGCTCTTGGCTCTATAATGAACTATTGTATTATTTTAAAGCGTCTGTAATCGCTTGAACGGCTTCTTCTAAAGAACCATTCCCTGAGAGATATTTATGTGCTGCAATTTGAATCTTGTCTGATACTTCTGCGTAGTTTGGTACAACAGGTCTTGCAATCGTTTTAGCGAGTGCGGTTTGGAATGCAGGGTTTGTTAAAAGTGCATTGGACTTTTGAACTGCCTCGTCTTTTAAAAGGGCATTGAAACCAGGCATGTAGCTACCAACCGTTGCATTGATTTTTTGTCCTTCTGGACCTGCAAGGAATTGCATAAAGGCTTTCGCGCCTTCCATATTTTTAGAATTGGCATTGACGCCTAAAATCCAGCCGCCAACTGTGCCACCGTTAGGAAGCGGCGCATAAGCCACCTGTTCCATTTTGACAGCATAGTCGCCAGAATCCACCATCCCATTGACATAAGGCCAGTTTCTAAGGAATACAGCCTCTCCATTTAAGAATGCATTATGAGATTCACCTTCTGTATACGCTAAAATGTCCGCAGGTGCAACTGCTGATTTTTTGAAGCTGTTCATGGTTTCTAGGCCAGCTTTCACGTCTTGCCAGTTGTTTGAGAATTCGTTGAGGTTACAGGTTAAACCTTCATATTGCTTAGACTGATAGACAAAACCATATTTTGTGCTGTTTGTACCTTGATATTTTTTAGCCATTGATTCTAGGTCTGCATAAGTATAATTGCCGCTGTCGAGCTTAGCCGCATCTTCTGCTGAGACTATGTCTTTTCTGTAGTATAGGAAGCCAAGGTCTGCAAAGTAAGGCAGTGCATAGTTTTTACCTTGGTATTTACCAGATGCCATTGACCCTGCGTTAAAGTCCGTTGGCAACCAGCCCGCATCTTTAATGACTTTGTCCACTGGCTCTAAATACCCAGCAGATGCGAATTCCCCTGCCCAGACTACGTCCATGGAAATAACATCGTATTCGCCGGATTTGCTTGAGAGTGAATTCAGTAATTGATCATGCATGTTGCCTGAATCGTTTGTGAAAACAACAGGCTCTACTTGGTAAGC
Source organism: Acidaminobacteraceae bacterium (assembly GCA_041753235.1). GTDB lineage: Bacteria > Bacillota > Clostridia > Peptostreptococcales > Acidaminobacteraceae > JBGSUZ01. Next base: position 4,973 of record JBGSUZ010000256.1, on the reverse strand, counting down.
TTCGCTTTTACTGTTAAACGCTTCTGTCAGTTTTTTTAGCGCATCTGTTGAGTCTGCTTGCACTGCAAACTTAACAACTTGCTTTTCTGCTGGTGCTGTTGTCTCTGCGTTAGACGCATTTGCCTCCGTTTGTTCAGCTGATTTGGAACCGCACCCTGCAAGGCCAAGTGTCATAGCAAGCGTAAGGATTATAGCAATTTTTCTTTTCATAGGGTTCCCCTTCCTAGAATGAAATTGTGTTTGTTATGCTGCCTAAAATGAGTATAATGGACTTGTAACAACAAAATGATTCAATATTCATATTAATGATACAATATCGCTTTTGGAGGCTTTATGATTCATCCGTTGACCACTAAAAAAATGGAGAACCTAAATACCTATTACCGTCACCCGTCTTACTATTTAGAACGCAAGTTGATTCAAGCCATTCGCAGTGGGTTAAGCTCCGCCGCCCATGAAGCGCTAGATCAAATCAATAGTCTGGAACGCGCTAAATTAGCCACTACACCCCTTCGCAGTGTCAAGAATTCATTAATCTGCTCTTGTACGCTCTTTGCCCGTGCTGCTATAGACGCAAACGTCAACCCAGAAGTTGCATTCTCTCTTAGTGACCTCATGATTTTAGACATTGAAAAAATACAAGAAATGAATCTACTCAGTCGTTATGAATATGATATGGCAGATGAATACATCGGCTTAGTCCTCAAAGCGCGCCAGCAAACTTATTCGCCAGCGGTCACTCGAATCATTCAGCATATTAATACCCACGTCAACGATCCGCTCACACTTTCAGATTTTTGTACGCTGACAGGCAAGTCCAAGGGTTACCTCTGCGCTTTGTTTAAAAAAGAACTAGGCATACCGCTAACGGCCTATATTCAAGAACAAAAAATAGAAGAAGCCAAAAACTTTCTTCTTTTCACTGACATGTCTATCATTGAAATTTCAGAGCTTTTCGGCTTCTCGAATTCAAACTATTTTATCAAGTTGTTTAAGCGTTTCTATAACGAAACCCCTGCGGTTTATAGAAAAAAACATATTAGGTAGTGTTGATTGCTTAAAGCATTAACACATATTTGTCATGCAAATATGCCTGATCTCTAAACACCTCATTATATTGCTCACCTGAGCGGACAAACCCAAGTTTTTTTGCAAGACCAATAGACCCCTTGTTTTCAACCGATATACAAGCTGTAACTTTTAGCAGTCCCATTTGTTCTTTGGCATAAGCAAAAATTGCATTAAGTGCTTCTTGCATGTATCCTTGCCCACAATAAGCTTCTTGAAGGTCATAACCCACATCGGCTTCATGGGTATTCACATTCCAGCAATGAAAGCCACAAGTGCCTATTTTAACATTGTCCGACTTACGTATAAGAATCCACCTGTGGTGGGTTCTTATTTCTGGTTGTAAAAACATTTCAATAATGTCGTCAGCATCTCCCATACTAACCACAGGCTCGGCATCATACAAGTATTTACTGACAACAGGGTCTGAAAATTGCTTGTATATGAATGCTCTATCCTCTGGGCCTATATTTTTGAGTAGTAGTCTTTCTGTTTCTAAGTTGTTGAATTGCATGGGTTTACCTCCTGTAAGTAACCTAAAGTTATTATAATACGACTCCGGAAAATATGCAGGCATTTTTTTAATATGGGGTATAAATAGATTATATTCAAAGTAAAGAAGGGCGATCTTATGAAAAGAAAACTATTATCGCTAAACTTCACTAGCATATGGAAAAAATATGTATTTCTAATAGCTGCAGTTTCAATCTTCTCATTAATCGTTAGCGGCTTATTAACTATGTATATAGAAATTGACAACATAAACAAACAAATAGATTCCGACCTAAATACAGTCCTTACAGAAACAGCCCTCTCTTTTTCAGATCCCCTTTGGGATTATAATTATAACAGTATGCAACTGCTTATTGAAGCGCTAACCAATAGAAGTTCTATCTATGAAGTTCAAATAAAAGATAATACCCGCGGTCTCATATTAAGTGAAAAGAATCCTATCTATCCAACAACACAAAACCAAGTCCATTACGCCGAAAAAGATATACTTAAAAATGGAAAATCTATTGGCACAATCCAAATAGGAATTGCATACGCACCTTATGCGGATGATTTATACAGACAGCTGTTCACAAGTCTTGTTCAGTCGCTGTTAGAAATTTCCGCTTATACAGCAGTCATTCTATGGATTTCCTATACAATCACTAAACCGTTAAACGCTTTAGAGTTAACGATAGGTGAATTTGCCAGCGGCGACTATTCTAATTTCGCCGTTATAGAAGGCAATGACGAGATTGCCCGTCTTGCTACCGCATTCAACGTCATGGCTAGACAAATTGAAGAAGCTGACTCTGAGCTCAGAACTATGAATGCCTCTTTAGAACAACTGGTTTTGGAACGTACCTACGAGCTAAATGTTACCAATGACGAACTAAAAGAAGCCTTGGCAAAATCTCAACAGATTCAATCCGAATTGACTCTTAAAAATGATGAACTAAGTGTCGCATTAGATTCCCTACAAACAGCGAACAAAGAAATTATTGAAGCGACTAAAAGTAATCTTACTAGCCAATTGATTGCTGGGGTTGCTCATGAAATCAATAACCCAGTAGGCATTATGCTCACAACTAATACTTTTTTACTTCGAGAGATCGAGGATTTTAACGAACTGCTCGCTGCAGGTAATTTGAGAAAGGCGGAACTAGATGGTTTCATAGAACTTGTCTCTGACGCGACTCTTAACATCCAGCGGAATTTGACTAATGCAGTTACTCTAATCAGCAATTTCAAAGAAGTCGCTGTCGATCAGACAAGCCTAAGACAGCGTCACTTTGACTTAAAAGCTTATTTAGAAGAAGTCATCAGTACGCTTCACCCTGCCTTTAAACATAGACAAATTACCTTGAAGCTTGAATGCCCTAGCAACATTCACTTGTATAGCTATCCCGGTGCTTATTCTCAAATAATTACAAATTTAATTATGAACTCTATCAAGCATGCATTTAAAAATACAGACGGAGGCACTATCACCATACAGGTTACAAAGCAGGACAGCTACCTTGTGTTAGACTACTCAGACAACGGATGCGGCATAGCGACAGAAGACTTATCTCAAATTTTTACCCCATTCTTTTCTACAGAACATAACCAAGGCGGCAGTGGCCTCGGCCTTAGCGTTGTTAAAAACTTAATAGAAAAAACCCTGTCAGGCACCGTAACATGTACTAGTGCACCTAATCAGGGTATCCACTTTTCCATTAAACTGCCTATTTGAATGGGTCGTAATTATAAGGCTTGTCATTTTGTTCGAATTCTTCTGTATAGATAGGATTCTCAAGCTTTATCAATACACGATCCTTCAAATTCAGTTTGTTTAAGTCTTCTTTAAAATAACGGTCAAAGATTTCTTCAAGTTTACCATTTGCTACAATTCTTTTAAAACCTTCCTCTAGTCGTTCTTTAAGCTGGTCTCCATGAGGGGTTTTTGAAAACCAGTAGTACCTTGGCAGTGGGTAATAGAGTAGCAAATGATCTTCTATTATCAGGTTGTCATACTGCTTTGAATATAAGTCATATTCCCCAATAACCTCATTGATCCCTCTTGAGAAAACGTCTATAACGCCAGCCGATACGTCTTTAAAGAGCATTTTATACTCAGGTTCTTCATAGACTGTTAGCCCAGCGTGTTCCAAAACTATTTTGTCATTCCATCCAATACCAATCCCAAATTGGTATTTTTTTAGGTCTTCCACCGTTTTGATGTTAGCAAACTCTTCTTTGCGATTTTTGTCGATTAAAAATACCCTATAGCCTAATAAATCTCGCATGACAGGAAATTTTAACAGCGACATATTATCTAGGTTATTTTGATTTAACGAGTCCGAAATAACAGTAATCAAGCCCGTGTCGTTAATCAGTTCATAGTCTTCACGTTCTTGGTTAATATCCTGAACCAGTTGAATTTCATAACTGCCGTAGTCATTAACAGTAGCTTCTAGAGCCGCTCCCATCGCTTCCCATATATACGCTTCTCGGTCGTTACCTCCAGCAGCTGTGTCCCTATGCTTGTATACATAGTCTATAGCTTCTGTTTTTTCGGTTGTTAACGTGTCCACCACTACAGGCGGTGTTGGCATATTGGTTTGTTCGCTACCTTTACACCCTACTAAACCCCAGCTTGAAATAATAATTGTAAGAAATATGACTCCAAAACGTTTCATTATGTCACCACCCTTTCAGGGATTGTATATCCCGTTTGGGTGGTGATTAAACATGGACTCGTTAACGCAAATAAGGTGCTATTGCCTCTCTACTAAATATTTCATAGTCTGCGGTAAGTTCATTAACACGTCTGCAAAAAATAACGAATATGCCTGAACCTCTTTAAGTTTATCAATTTCAAGCCAATGCAAAGTCTCAGTAGAGCAGTACATGCTAAAACTTTACCTCTCTTGGCTTAAGTTCTCCCACTGCTTCACCTAAGCCCAACATACCAGATGAATTGCTCCCCGATCCCCATAACGACCCATCCAATTTAACAATATATAGACTGCTTAATGTACAAGAAACCATCTTAACGTCTTCTGCAATTTTTACTGGTTTCCATAATTCTTTGCTTTTGTTACTATCATACGTATTAAAGATTGAACCCCAAGCCCATAGCGTGTTGTCATTTTTAATCACAAAACTTGTAAAATTACCCGTATAGACTGCCTTAACATCATCCATTACCTTCACAAAGGTTTTCGTAATATTGTTCTCAACTTCATAAGAACTGCCTTTAATGCTCATTACACCAAGCTGACCATCTTCATTACTTCCTCTTGTCCACAAAGAACCGTCCTTCTTTACTACCAGTATACTGTCTGAGCCAACTGCAAAATCACTTACATCATCCATCTGCTTAATTGGTTTAATAACTTCATAGGGCTCATATTGACCAAGTTGACCGC
>JBGSUZ010000255.1:0-9603 GCA_041753235.1 Acidaminobacteraceae bacterium | reverse complement strand
AACCTGAGACCTATAAACCCAAGATAGTCCGATGGATACCCCAGCAATTAAAACTGAAATTGCTAGCGCTACCCCAATTGGTAATATATTGAGATAGAACGTACTTATAAAGGTGGCTGTATACAGCACGCCTATTCCGCCACCAATCAGTGACATGGCCAGCCCTGTATACTTTTTACGGTTTAAAAACTCGCCCCCGCCAATTAGGGCGGCACCAATCAAGTAGAAGGTAATACCTTTCGCATAGTCACCTAAAAACGTTTTATAGGTATATTGACCTGCTAAGACCACTGCAAATAGAACGAGCAAAACGCCTAATTTGTTGATGACATTGAGTCCCCACTTAAATTCAAAGCCCTTGCGCTCGGCGGTCTTATCCACCAAATTCTCTGAAACGGTCTTCAAATCTTCACTTGTATAAGCCTGCTGTATATTGTTCTTATTGCGAGCAGCTTCATCGGCTAGGGCCTGCTTTGCAGCCTCTATGTCTGGCTTTAGTCTCGACTTGATTGCTAAGAGTTCTTCTCGATACTGTTTGCCCATTTCTTCATGAAGTTCTAAAGTTTTGGACTCATACAGCTTAATGCCTTCGGTTAGTTGCTTTTCAAGGCTCTGTAAGTGATTCTCCATTTTGTTTTGAGAATTTGCAAATAACTTTTCAACCCTTTTTTGTGACAGGTTAATATGGGTCATTTTCTCTGAAAGAATTTGCTCAGTAAACGCTAACCTTAATTCGGCATAGTCCTTTTGAAGCTTCTCATAGCGCTTTCTTAAGGTTTCATAGGTTTGATCTTTTTCTTCTAAAGTCTCTATGAGTGAAGCGTTCTTTTCCGTAATCGCTTCTACATTAAGGGTTTCTAGCATCGCTTCCAAACTTATTAAAGATTGCTTGTGTTGTGCCATTAAGGCTTTGTATTTTAAGATTTCATCTTCTGCCATGAGTCCTCCTAGGTTTATTCATCATAAACATATCAGTCTATATGTTTATAATAATATCATAGAGCCGTCAATATAACTGTTTTTCTAAGATTTTACTTCATAACGCAATCTAAAAAAACCTATCAAATACTGACATACAATTGTTGTATTTAACCTGTTATACTAAATTTATTACATAATGAAAGCGAGGCAATGACATGACTAATCCTTATATCCACTGTCCCACTTATGAAAACAATGACTTTCTACTAAGACTTGTAAAACCAGAAGACGCCAAAGACCTACTCACCGTTTATGCCGATGAAACCGCTTCTCAGTACTTCAATAGCGACAACTGTACCAGCAACTTTCAATATAAAACACTCAAAGAAATGAGCGACTGCATTGACTTTTGGCTTAAGGAATATGCAACTCAATCTTACGTCCGTTTTGCAATTGTCAGTAAAGTTTCTGACAACGCTGTTGGTACAATAGAAATCTTTAACCGTGGTCAGCTGGCGGATTACGCCAACGTGGGCATGCTTCGGATAGACCTGTGTTCAGCGTACGAAGAAAACGTCGCTATCGCGTCACTGCTCAACTTAATTCATAAAGAAATACCTAGAGACTTTGGACTTGACTATTTACTGACAAAAGCCATTCCCACCGCTACAGAGCGCATTTCTGCCCTTACTACAAGGGGTTATAAACCCGTACCAGACCGTTCGTTGCTACCTTATTCAGATTATTATTTGAAATCTATACTAGAAAGCACTGCTGAAAACATGGGTTACTGTGGGCTAGTCTGCGAGCTATGTCTAGAAGCCTCCGAGTGCAGTGGCTGTAAGACCATGCATAACTGCTGCCCAGAGCATCAAGTCGAGGAAGGTTGTTCTATTTTCCTCTGTTGCGAAAGCAAGGGCATTGAAGGTTGTTGGGCTTGTGACACTGCTCCCTGTGAAAAGGCCATCTTCAGCGGTGACAATCACATGCGTAACCGTGCATTCGTGAAATTTGCAAAAGAAGAGGGCGTTGAGCGTTTGGTCAAATGCGTTATGACCAATCATGCTAAAGGCATTGTTTACGGTTATCAAAAGGACTATGATCAACTAGGTACTGAGGCGGAGGTTGTGGCGCTATTAACGAAATTTGAATAGCAATATTTTCACGCTGTTGATATTAAATACCATTTTTGATACACTGAGCATACAAAAGATTTTATAAGGAGATGCTCATATGCTTTTTCACAAAAAATACAAACGCCACCTGCTCTGTGCACTAACGTTTACGCTAATCTTTTTAAGTGGTTGCGAGTTCTCTCAAAACAATAATACGCAAGTTTCACTTCAAAGTACATCTAGTGTCATTGAGAACCGAGAGTTGGCCTTAACACCTGCTCAAATCAATGAAGACTTTGAAAGTATGATGACCTTGATTGAAGAAAACTATCCGTTTTTAGAAATCAATAAACGTGTCAACGGCGTTGATTTCATGGCGAACAAGGAAAAGTACCGAGAAACATTAAAGGACATTAAAACCGCAGAAGAACTTCACATGGCTTTGAATGCTATTCTTGCTGACTTGAATAATGGACATACAGGGATTCTAGGGCACAAAGGCATAACCCCAGATTATGCGCGCTCTGTTTATAAAGCGATTGAAGAAGAAGGTTATAGCGCATGGGTGGAAACCCTTTCTAAAAAAGAGGTGTTCACACATTACGGTGGAGATACTGCAGGAAAACAAATCGATACTCAGAACAAAAGTGAGCATATTTTTCCAAATACAGTTCAATCGTATTTATTGCTAGATGGTAAAATTGCATATCTTCGAGTAGATTCGTTTAACTATTTCAATATTGAAGCAGATAAAAAACAAGTTACTACCTTTCTCAACGAAGCTAAGAATAGTGAAGCACTGATTATAGACATACGTAAAAACGGTGGTGGTTCTACTCGGTACTGGTCAAAACTTCTAGTCGAACCGCTTTTAAAAGAATCCATAACAGATACGACTTATACTCTTTATAAAATGGGTGCTCAGAATCAATACTTTTTAGAGTCTTTAGCTAAAAGTGGTAACTTCATAACGCAAATAACATCCAAATTAAATGGTGCTCAGTTAAAACCCATCAGCGAGTTAAAAACCGTAAACCTGCCCGCTGCAAAACCAGAAGTTTATACAACATTTGATAGCTTTAAGAAAAGCGAAGAAGTTTATAAGCCTAAAAATACAGTTGGCTTCAATGGTAAAATATACCTGCTTGTAAGTGAAAACGTTTATTCTTCCGCAGAAGGCTTTGCTGCATTTTCAAAGAACACAAAATTTGCAACACTTATTGGTACTAGAACGGGTGGTGATGGCATTGGTAGCGACCCTGGTCTTTACTGCCTGCCCAACAGTGGCTTAGTCGTCAGATACTCTAGAGACTACGGCATATATGCCAATGGCGCTGCCAATGAAGAAGTAAAGACAGAACCAGACTACCTTGTAAATAACAATGATATGCCTTCTAACCTGATGAAAGACGAATGTATTCAGAAGGTACTGTCGTTAGAGGGTTTGATGTTTTAAAAGCAAACTTAAAAAGCAGCTATTAGGCACTTACGTCCAATAGCTGCTTTTCTGTTATACTCACATCCAAAACGACCCTTCTAATACTTCCGAACCCGCTTCTCCCCCGGCTCCAAATCCAGCGCCAGCGTGCCGCCCGGATTCATAATGTTATGCGGGTCAAAGTGGTTCTTAAGCGCCCTAAAGACCTCAATTTGATTCGCCCCTACTTGGTCTTCCAACCAAGGTGCCGTCATTTTGCCTATGCCGTGGTGGTGGCTCATGGACGCGCCATATTTTTGAATGTTGTCCAGTATACCCGACTGATAGTCCAAATAGTCGTCAATTTGGTTCAATTTTGCTATGAAAATAAAGTACAGGTTCGCCCCCTGCGGGTAGACATGGGACATATGAGTCATACAAATGGTATTTGGGCGACTCTTGCAGTACTCCCGTACCCCTTTATGCACTGCCCCCATAGTCTCCCAAGTCACTGAGCACTCCAAGGTGTCCGTCATAATGCCGTAGTCCTGTAGGTCTTCGCGCATGTACGGGTCTCTAAAACGTCCATGTTCCCAACCCTTCGTTGGCAGACCTGTCAAATAGGTTGCGCCATAAGACTTACAGACCTTATGCACCTTCTTTTTCACGTTTCTAGTAAAGTCCTTTTCCCCATCCGTAAAGCCAAGAAATAAACAGCGTTCCCCCTGCTTGTAACCCTTAATCTCCATAAACTTGTTCAGCGGCGTGTCTTCTATGCCATAAAGTTTGAGCATCACATCTGTTTCCTCAGGGTCAGAAAGCCTAAATACCGATGGAAACCCGAATTGCCCCTGCATAATCTCTCTTGCCGCCTCACGGGCATCTTCCCAGTTTTTAAAAATGTAACTGAAACGTCGCTGATTCTCAGGCATGTAGCGGAAAATTTTAAGCGTACATTCTACCAAAATGCCATAAGCGCCCTCACTGCCTATCATAAGCTGGTCTATAGACGGCCCCGTTGCCATGGCTGGGTATTCCTTGGTTTTAATAATCCCCTTCGGCGTCACATACTCCTGACAAATGACCATGTCTGCAATATTCCCAAAATATGTCGAGTTCTGCCCTGCACCCCGAGTCACCACCCAGCCACCAACCACAGAATACTCAAAGGACTGTGGAAAATGCCCACAGGTATACGCACGCTTAGCACCAAAAAGGTTCTGTGCATTATTCAAGGTCTTTTCTAAGTCTGGCCCGCTCATGCCCGCCTCAACCGTAATGGTTTGGTTGGTTTCATTGAACTGAACTACCCGCTTCATATGCACGCGCATGTCCAAAGACACGCCGCCCTTCATACACTCCACACCCCTTGTAACCGAAGAACCGCCGCCGTAAATATACACCGGAATCTTCTCTTCATGACAGTAGCTAACAATCTTTTGAATATCCTCTTTAGTCCGTGGGTGAAGCACTGCATCCGGTACGTTTTCCACAATGCCTTGTCTCAGACGCATCAGGTCTATCATGGTCTTGCCATAAGCTAGCTGTAGCCTTGAATAGTCGTCTAGTTTAATGTTTTCAGGTCCTACAATCGCCGTCAACACCGCAATCTGCCCCGCACCCAGCCCACAAGGTTTATCGTATTTAACCGTTTGGAGCCCTGTATACTGTCGGGTTTTAAAATCCTCGTCTGTCATGTTGAAGGTCTTTTTCATAAGTCCATAAAGTCGCTTGTTCGGGTGCTTGAATTCATTTGGGTCACCCCATTTGAGTATAGACCTATACGTACCCGCTGGTGGCGCATCTTCGCTCCAACTCGGGTAAAACGCCTCATCCTGCTTATTTTTGCTCATAATAGCCCTCCTGCTCCGATAAAATTTGATTTAGCTCTGCATACAAATGATTCAAGTTATCAAATATATTCACATAGACCTTGTCATATATCTTGCCGTAAAGACTGGCAACAGACGGGTCTGGCTCAAAGGCCAAGGAATGCCTGACCATCATTTTAACAGCGGTTTGAAAATCTGGGTGAATCCCAAGCCCCACGCAGGCGATGATGGCTGCGCCTAGTCCAGCGGCCTCGTAGGTTTCGCCTTTATAGACTGGCAGGTTGAACATGTTGGCTGTAATTTGACAAATTTCTTCGCACTGCGAACCGCCGCCACTGACCATGATCCGCTCAACTCGCCTTTTAGAACGCTTTTCAATTTTCCTGAGCCCGTCAATCAAACCATAATTGATTCCCTCAATTATTGCCCTATAGAGGTGCGCCCGGGTGTGACTGTCATTGAAGCCTATAATGGAACCCTTAGCGTCTGGGTTCTTAAGACCCGGTGTCCAGTATGGTTGAAGAATCAGGCCATTTGCCCCCGGTGGCACCATTTTCAGACATTCATTGAGAACTTCCTCGGGTGGAACGCCTTTTTCCAGCGCCTCTGCCTGTTCTCTGTTGGCAAATTCCTGCTTGAACCAGCGAATCATCCAGTAGCCTCTAAAGACTTGTACTTCAGGATTATAGTAGTTCGGTATAGAGGCTGGGTAAGCTGGCATGAACATGAGCGGTTCAAAATACCTATCTGACGTGGTCTGTATGGTCGCGGTTGTGCCAAAACTGAGGCTACAACTGTCCAGACCAATACACCCCACCCCTAGGGTCTCACAACCTTTGTCCGATCCACCACTAATGACTTTGATATGCTTAGGCAGGCCCGTTTCCCGAACCACAGTTTCAAGCAGCTCCCCGACCACGTCCCCGGGCTTATTGAGTTTATAAAGTTTATGACGCTCAATGCCGAAGACTTCCCAGCGGTAGTCACTGTCTGACTTAGGCCAGTCCTGCGTCCTATAGTTAAAAGGTACGTGCCCAATTTGATTGCCTATAGAGTCCACCAGTTGCCCTGTCAGCATATACTGTAAATAAGCTGGTAAAAGTACGTAATGAGCAGTTTTTTCCCAGTTCTCCGGCTCATTTTCCCTGAGCCAGTTGACCTTGGCATATTTCCGAGTTATGTCTATAGCACGAGTCATGCCAATCGCCCTAAGCATAGCCCTGTCTTTAATAGGCAGTGGTTCTTTACACTCAGCCATACGCTGGTCAAGCCAAAGCATGCTGGGTCGAACCACTTGACAGTGCTCGTCTAAAAACACGCCAGTATCGCGCAGGGTCGTCAGGCATAGTCCTTGAGCCTGCGCCACTTTGTCTGGTTCTGCGACCGCCATCGCTTTAAGGCAAGCCTTGAGGTTTTCAAAATAGACTTCTGGGTGCTGCTCCGCATAGCCCGGTTTTAGGCTGAAATAAGGCTCGAATTCTCGTTTGACTTTACTGATCAGTTCCCCCCGCTGGTTGAATAGCAAGGCTCTAACGCTTTGAGTGCCACAGTCGATTGCTATGACGTACTGATCCATGCTAGACCTCCTCTAGAGACATAGTCGCAATAATATCCACGCCCAGACCTAGGACGTTCGGCACGATGCAAGTACCCACAGACACTGGCAAATGCACACGAACGGCATTCACCACACCCATGACCTCAAACAAAGATTCCTTGGGAATTTGCCCCGAAGTTTTTACAGGTAGCCGCGGCAGATGGTCGCTGTCCGTCATGACTGTCGTGCACAGCGTTCGTTTTGGGTGTCGCCACTCCTGCTCCGCAAAATCCGCCCCTTTAGGACAGGCATTGCCACTAACGCTGACCCGTTCTCCGTCTACTTCTAGCTGCACTTCACAGCCCTTTGGACACAGAATACAAATCGTTTCCACTCGCCTTCCTCCCCTCATTTAAAGCTTTTTCAGCCCGATGTACGCTAACACCCCAATACCCGCCTGTTCGCCACTGTTAGACACATGATCCACCAAGTCATAAACGTGGAGGGCATTGCCACAGCTAAATACACCGGGTACGGAGGTCATATACTGGTCATTCACCTCAGGCCCTTTTGTGGCCTTGTCTAGCTGAGCGCCTAGCTTCTCTGCTATTTCATTTTCAGGAATAAGACCAACAGAAAGGATTAGTCCGTCACAAGGTATGTATTGTTCTGTTCCGTCTATAGGCTTAAACTGTGCGTCTAGTTGAGCGATGTGAACACCTGTAAGTCTTTCATCGCCTGTGAGCGCTGTCACGGTATGAGACAGATGCAGAGGAATGTTAAAGTCTTCCAGGCACTGTTGTATGTTCCGCTTAAGCCCCGAAGGCTCCGACTTTGCTTCGTAAACACCAAGCACTTCTGCACCTTCCAAAGTAAGTCTCCTAGCCATAATCAGACCAATGTCGCCACTGCCTAAAATAACGCAACGCTTACAAGGCAACAGGCCGTTAATGTTAACTAAATACTGGGCCGTTCCTGCAGTGTACACCCCCGATGGGCGGGTTCCGCTTATAAATACTTGGCGACTCGTCCGCTCACGACAACCCGTAGCAAGGACTACCGTTTTGGAACTGACCGTCCTCATGCCATGGTCACGGTCTACCAATGTAGCTTCAAACCCTTTCGTAGTCTTGCTTATGTCAGTTACAAAAGTCTTTAGGCTGACCTCTACACTTGTTTTTTGCAGCTTGTCTAAGTAAAGTTGAGCGTATTCGGGGCCAGTCATTTGTTTTTTAAACTTCGTCAGGCCAAAGCCGTCATGAATACACTGTTTCAAAATGCCCCCCAGTCTGCCTTCACGTTCTAGTAAAAGAACTTTTCCACCTGCCGCGTCTATTTCCAGTGCCGCCGCCAGACCCGCAGGGCCCCCACCAATGACTATGCAGTCGTAAGGGGCGAGAGTGCTATTTTCAACAGTGTTCATGCTTGAACGGTTATCGCTCATTGGTCTCCCTCCCCCGCTTTGGTCTGCTGTAACACTATTTTGGAAGCGCCGTCTTTCTTCGTAATTTCGGTCATTGGCAGTCCTGTTTCTTCATGAATCAGCTCCATGACTAACGGCATGCAAAACCCACCCTGACAACGACCCATGCCTGCTCTTACCCTTCGTTTGACCCCGTCTACTGTATGGACTGGAATTGGGCTCCTGAGTGCTGCTAATATTTCACCTTTGCTGATTTCCTCACAGCGACAAACAATTTCCCCAAAGTCCGGATTCTCTGCAATAAGCTTTTGACGCTCTTGCGGCGTCATGACACTTACGTCTGGAATAGGCTTTCTGATTGGGTTCCAGTCAGGTTTTCGGCACAAACTGCGCCTATTGCCAGTACTGTGGAGACTGCCCCCATCGTAGTATTTTTTAACAAGTCCCTCGACCATTTCTGCAATAGCCGGTGCAGAAGCAAAACCCGGCGATTGGATGCCAGCTACGTGAATCAAATTGTCCACGGTTTCAGAAGCTTCAATGATAAAATCCTCTTTGTAAGTCGCCGCTCTGACGCCTGTGAAGTAGGTAATGGTGTCTTCTCGAACTAGTCCCTTCATTTGTGGCAACTTCATTTCTAGGAGCTGTGACACCGTGTCACTTTGGGTGCTGTAATTCTCTCGTTCAGGGGTTTCTATGGCATTTGGCCCTACTAAAATATTGCCCTCATAGGTTTTAATAATCCCACCACCCTTGGTGTTTTTGCTGCTTCTGTCGCCTATAAAGCCCAATATGCCGTTGACCATTGGCGCTTTTTTCTTGTCGAGCAGTACCACTTCACCCTTTCTGGGGTGAATGGAATAGTAACGGTCATCGGCCATACCGGCAATCACATCGGCATAGACCCCTGCGGCGTTGATAACCAACCTTGGCACAATGTCTCCTTTTGACGTGTGAACGCGCTCAATTTCCAGTCCATTTTTTGTCATACCCCTCACTTCTGTACTGAGTAAAAGCTCTACGCCATTTTGTACGGCATTTTCCGCATAGGCAACAGTCATTTTGTAAGGCGAAGTCACACCTGCGGAGGCGCACATGACACCCCAGACTACCCCTTCTGACAAATGGGGTTCCATTTCATAGACCTGTTTGTGGTTCATAAAAGAGAGTCCGGGCATGCCAATTTTTTTTGCTTTAGCATAGAAAAATGGTTTTAATAGTTTGCTGTAGTGGGAGCGGAACAAAATACTCGAACCACAGCGTCGAATTGGTACACCCAGTTCTTTAGATACGGATTCATAAAGCGCATTGCCCCTAATATTCAACTTGCATTTTAGGCTCTTCGATGGTGCTGCAAT
>JBGSUZ010000254.1:0-4473 GCA_041753235.1 Acidaminobacteraceae bacterium | reverse complement strand
GACTAAAGCAGCAATCTGCTCAGGCGTCAGCATGCCGTTTGATGTAGCCGCAGGTTCACTCTTAGGTTCAGGCTCAACTGCAATAGGTTCTTCAACAACAGCAGGCGTCTCTTCGACCGTAGCTGCTTGTTCTTCAGAAGCTGCAGTGTCATTCTCAGAATTAAATAAAGCTGCAATCTGCTCTGGAGTCAGTATGCCGGTATTTTCATCATTCTTTTTTTCCAAAACGTCACATCCTTAAATCTGTATATTTTATAATAACGATAGGAGTTCTTAAGCGTATTCATACCCTCAAAAGAGTACTAAATAAGCATTTTGTTATTGTATTAAAGCAAACCATAACGCCCTCTATCTGAGATAGGTGGTGTCAAAAGGGGATGGGACAATTGTTGTAAAAGGCTAAATCGATTATAATAGAAGGGTTATGAGTTTCATGATATTTTTGAAGAGCATTTAAACAATTATATAACATAATACGAACAATGGCACGAAATGATTAAGTTGAGCTTAAGCTACTTCAACTTATAGCCTTTGGAATCTACAGGGATATGAATGTTGACGATACACATTAAACCAACAATGTTTTTGGGATATATAATCCTTGTTGGCGTACGTAAAAACAAAGTAATTCATTTATTAATTTAGAGGGAGATCAAATGGAAGACTTAAAAATTGCATTGTACGAAAGAGGCGCTGATGTTGTTCGGTGTATCGATATTTCAGAATTGTCACCAGAGTTAACGCAAGGTTATACCAAAGCGATTGTATTTTGTATGGCGTTATCTAAAGAATTTATAAGGGATATTCACAAAGGGATGCCAGTTCCCGAAGAGCAGGATGACTATTTGCAGAAAGATAAAATGGTCAACGAACTGGCAGACTGGGTAGCAAAATACCTTCAGCAAATGGGGTATCGCGCCTATTCTCAATCTGAGAATAGTAATTTACATAGCGGACATTATGATGAAAAAACTAAAACAAGTGTTTTGCCGCATAAGACAATAGCAAGACTTGCAGGATTAGGCTTCATTGGAAAGAATAATTTACTCGTGACGGAAGCGTATGGCTGTGGATTTTGTATGTGTACGGTTTTGACCGATGCGCCTTTTGAGGTAGAGCAATATACTGAAGTAGCTACAAAATGTGGTGAATGTGATAATTGCAAAAGAATTTGCCCGGCAAAAGCCATCCATGGAAAGGGATGGCTTTTGCCGGGCAAACGCGAGGATATAATTGATGTTTTTAGCTGTCGGTGCGCTTTGAAGTGTATGGTAAATTGTCCATGGACATTAAAGTATGCTGGGGTATATTCCTAATCAAACACACACCAATTCCAATAAACCAAATAATTTGACTCATTCCGAATAAACTGACAAGGTCTTTTAATCCTGGAATCGTTGAAATAATACCAATAGCACCAACAAGTATGCCATAATAATTTAACCACTTTGGAAGCGTGCCGCCTTTAAGACCAGCAATACCGAAAAATAGTGTCATGATGCCACCTAAATACTCGCCGTCGGCACCACCTAATCCATTTGCAACCGATTCTATGCCTGACCAATAAACGATACCTTGAGCGGGGTTCTCGTGAAATAATGCAACAGCGGGTACAACACCTGCATTGGCTACCATTCCACTTAGTATCAGTGCGCCAGCCCAGATAATTCCCATAGCAGTTGCGATTTGAGCCAAAAGAGGGGTTCTTTCTTTAAAACGTTCATAAAGAGCCAAATTCAATAGAAGCAGAAAGAATCCAAAGACGACATACATAATAAGATTCGTTAGGATGATGAGGGATTGATGATTTACAAGTACATCCATTTTTTGAGATGGTTCTACGATATTCAAATAATCTAAAGCGAAAATAAAGATGGCAATACCCAACAAATACGAAAGCGCTAGATAAAATGCAGAAAGTCCGCCGAGTTGCTGTAAGTTTTTTAGTTTCATTTTACTAATCCTCCAAATTAATTTTTATTGGCCATTTCAGTGCATAAAACACAATCGCTAAAAAAATCAGTACTTCAATGACACCATACATAATATAGTAAACCCATGTTTCGCCTACTAAATTGCCAATACTCACCAAAATGTAGAGGCTCCCTAAAACTATGTTCACAATACGATTAACTTTTGCGTTTAACCAATAAGAGCCGAGAAGTCCCCCACCTCTAAGCCACCTTACTCGTGAAACGAGAGCGAAGGTGGGGGATGAATCGGTTGTTTTTTATTCTGAAACATGATAAAATATAATCAGTAGTAATTGCTTGAAAGGACTGATTATAAATGCAATTAGACGGAAATAGCCATTCAGTGTTTTTGATGTATTATCACCTTGTGTTAGTCATAAAATATCGACGTGCTGTTTTTGATGAACCAGTATCAGATCGTGCAAAAGAAATTTTTGAATATATAGCCCCTAACTACAACATTACGTTGATTGAGTGGAATCATGACAAGGATCATGTGCATATTCTGTTCAAGGCACATCCGAATAGTGAATTGTCAAAGTTCATTAATGCCTACAAAAGCGCCAGTTCTAGACTGTTGAAAAAAGAATTTGAGTCTATTCGTCAGAAACTTTGGAAAGAATATTTTTGGTCGAAAAGTTACTGTCTGCTAACCACTGGCGGAGCACCAATTGAAGTGGTGAAGCGCTATATTCAAAGTCAAGGTGAAAAACTATGATGAAGGCTTTCAAATATCGTATATACCCAAATGAAGAACAACGTGAGTATTTTTCAAAAACATTTGGGTCGACAAGGTTTGTCTATAACCGAATGTTAAATGATAAGATTGAGCATTACAAGCACACTGGGCAAACGCTAAAGAACACACCGGCACAATACAAAGAAGAATTTCCTTGGCTCAAAGAAGTGGATAGTCTAGCGCTTGCTAATGCTCAAATGAATTTAGAAAAGGCATATAGGAATTTCTTTCGAGATAAAAATGTAGGTTTTCCAAAATTCAAGAGCAAGAAAAACAATCATCGTAGCTATACCACCAATAATCAAAAAGGCACGGTGTCAATTGAAAATGGTTATATTAAGCTACCTAAACTAAAGTCGATGGTAAGGATTAAGCAACATAGGCTTTTTGATGGCTTGATAAAGTCTTGCACCATCTCACAAACGCCAAGCGGTAAATATTTTGTATCCCTATTGGTTGAATGTGAAATCGAAAAGTTGCCTCGACTAGAAACTAAAGTTGGGATTGATGTTGGTATAAAAACCTTTGCAGTTATGTCAGATCAAAGCGTCATTGAAAATCCAAAACATTTGAGAAAATTGGAAAAACGACTTGCTAAACTTCAAATGGATTTATCCAGAAAAGAAAAAGGCAGTTGCAATCGAGCAAAAGCTAGAATCAAAGTTGCGAGACTCCATGAAAAAATAACGAATCAAAGATTGGATTTTCTGCACAAGATATCTTCAAAAATCATCAGCGATAACCAAGCGATCGTTTTAGAAGATTTGAAAATCAAAAATATGGTTCAAAATCGCAAATTAGCAAAATCCATTTCAGAAGTATCCTGGGGAATGTTTAGACTCATGATTGCGTACAAAGCGGATTGGTACGGCAGAGAAATGATTATCGCACCGTCTAATTATGCAAGCAGTCAACTCTGTTCTGGGTGTGGAAATCAATCGAGTCAAACAAAGGATTTGTCATGCAGAACGTATGTATGTCCCGTATGTGGTTTAGAGATTGACAGGGATTACAATGCAAGTCTAAATCTACTAAAGTTGGCTGTGTAATATAAGATATATAGCCAATCAGGGCAGGGCATGCCCTTAGAGCTTGGTAATGATACTGGGGTTAGTCGGTAAGTCCCAAGAAGCCCCCAACCTCTTAGGTGGTGGGAGTATGTCACTGCCAATGAAAGAAATATCATCAAAGCAGGTATAGCGGTTAATATTGAAGCAAGAAATAACGCATTTTGGGTGACCGGAAAAGGTCCCATCATTCCTGACCGTATGACATCAATATGTCCTGGTCTATAGAGTGAGTAGATGTCTGCGTAAATATATAGCATCATCATAGTTGCCCATAGTGCCGAAAGTTTAAATTTTACATTAACTTTCAAATTGTCCCATTCTCTTTTCTTCACATAACCCGTCTCATTTGTTAATGTTGACTTTTGATTGTTCATTTGACTGAGTCCTCCTTATTGGTTTTAGTTGTTGTCATTTTTGATGAAATACCTTTTTCTAATCGATTAACGGAAACCAGATTAATGCCCATATCGTTGATGGCTCTCAGGACACCCATTAAAGCAGATTGATCGACAATATCTCCACGTAACACAGTTGTTGAATTGGCTTGTTTTACAATTTCAAACTCGACAAATCGAGTCGCTTTAACATATCCCTCAATCACAATTTCGTAAAACATAATTACCCCCCATCGTCACATTTGTTCTAAAAAAAACTTCTCAGTAGCGATTTGCTTAATACAAGCATACGCCAA
>JBGSUZ010000253.1:0-4454 GCA_041753235.1 Acidaminobacteraceae bacterium | reverse complement strand
TTTCGTTCTTATCTTCTATAAATGTGGCAAATAAATCGCAAATGGACAGTGGCATGCGTAATAACGCTTCATTGTCGGGTCTTGTTCTTCTAAACAACATACGGGTTCATAAGGAATTTTGGTAACATAAAGTAATTGCCTTCTCTTACCGCAGACATGATCTCTTGATTGCTGTCTGCGTAGTCTACCACTTCCTGAGTGATTTTTTGTTCATACCACACCTTATTTTGGTCGCAATAAGACTGGAGTTCCAGAACCGTCCCTAGTGGCAACTAAGCTTCTAAGCGCATCATGATTTTTTTTGTGAACGTTTCTAATTCAGTTGGTTCAAGACCAACCCTCGGTATTTCTATGCCTTCAAGAATCTCATATATTTTTTCAACGGCGACGATTGCGTCACAAGTCAACGAATCATCAAAGCCTCTATTTTTGTAGTAAGATTCAAACTTAGATTTGTCCATATAAAGCAACACCTCTTAATCGATTTACACCTTTCCCTCCACAAAGTACATTTTCACATTGCCAATGCCCTTTGCGTGCAGGTAACCTCGTTCTGTCATTTGAAACTTGTCCTTCACCAGTTGGTAAACATCCTCTGAGATGTTGATTCTCATAGGTTCGGAATTACCTTCCATGCGAGATGTGGTATTGACCGTATCACCTGTCATATATAAACTTGCTGGTACCGACAACACCGCCGACCACGTCACCAATGTGCATACCGACGCGTACATCCCACTTGAGACCTGATTCAGAATTTCTGGATTTAACGTACTCAATAATTTTAAGGGCAGCTTCTACAGCCTTTTCCGCATTATTCTCAACAGGAACATGCATGCCCCAAACCGCCAAGTAGGCGTCGCCTATGGTTTTAATGCGTTCACCAAAGGACGCGTCTACGATACAATCAAAAGCAGTAAAGAGGCTAGTCAATTCTTGAATCAGTACTGCCGGTTCAATTTGGGTAGACTTGCTTGTAAAACCGACTATGTCTGAGAAAAAGACCATGACGTTCTTATAAAGTTGTGGTGTTGTACTCCCACTGGCTTTAAGCTCATCTACAATTTTATCTGGCAGTATATTTTTAAGTAGCATGTCACTCTTTTCTCGTTCATAAGCGATAATACGATTGGCCTCGCTCAACTGGTGGTTTTGTTCCTTAATTTGCTCAAAAGACTCCTTTAACTGACGGGTCATGTCATTGAACGCTTCTGAAAAGTCGCCAATAAAGTCTACCTTATGGTTAAAATCTCCTTTGGCAATTTGCTGGGTTTTCCATGTTAAGTGCTTAAGGTTCGCTTGCATGCTTTTAAAAGATTGGAGAATTTGAAGCTGTCCTTTAGGGGGTTCATAATCTAGCTCACCTCTTGAAATAGCATACATGAACTCTGTAAATTCATTATATTCGGTAGCAAAGCGGTTATAATAGCCAACCAATTGTTTCAGCTCATTGTCTGGGTAGTCTTCAGGCAGTATCAGCTGACTGGCATGTTTACCACTTAAAACTTTGTAAAGCGATTCCGTCATTTTATCAATCTGCTCTACCTCAACTTCTATTCTCATTTTAACCTCACATCGAATCTGCAAACTCGGTCTCCTGAACACCAGCAATCGATTTCTTTTACATCATACTCATTTCCAGTAAAAGACTTAAATAACCCTGCAACAAAGCCCTCATCGTAAACACAGATTTCCTCATCACATACAGGTAAACCTGAGCAGTCCAAGTCCTCCGCTACCGTTAATGTATATTCTTGAAGTTCTAAATTTGCCTTTTCAACCCGCAAAATGCCAATGCCCATATCCTTTAGTGTCGTTTGGAGTTGCAGGACAAAGTCGTTTATGTCTTGAGATTTCTTAATCACGTTTTTATACAATTCTTCTCCCGCTTTTTTACCTGCGTTATAAAAGGCTGTATCTGTCGCTTGCACACCAAATTGTTGAATCATTGTGTCTCTAAGTGTAAATTGCATGAGGCGATAAACATCTACATTCATTGTATTTCCAAGGTTTGGACGTCCTTCTTTTAAGTCACCTAGCATACTCCAATCGAAAAGCGATTCTTTTCTTTCCTCTTTAAACATAACATCCCCTCCATTCAAACAAATTTTACCCAATTCATTTAATAAATAAACAAAAGTGCATGTCCTAAAACGAGAAGTCAACCGATTTACTTTGTGGTATTATAACTTCAAAGAGAGGTGACACACATGAAGCTAACACATGACATGTGCTACCAAGCAGTTAAAGCGCAAGATGCCAGATTTGATGGTATATTTTTTACCGCTGTTAAAACAACTGGTATTTATTGCAGACCCATTTGCCGCGTTAGAGCACCTAAATCAGAAAACTGCGTTTTCTATGAAACGGCTGCAAAAGCTGAATCAAAAGGCTTTAGACCTTGTCTCAGATGCCGTCCCGAACTTGCCCCAGGCTATGCCGATGCAGAGCAAGCCAATGAACTCATGAGCCTTGCTCTAGCGAGTCTCGAAGATCAACAATATGCACCTAAATCTGTTGGCATAACTGCTGATGCACTTGGTATTAGCACCCGACATTTAAGCAGACTTTTTCAAATGACTCTTGGAGTCAGTCCGCAGTCCTACATTATGACCAAAAGACTACTCTTGGCTAAGGGGCTATTAACTGACACGGATATTCCTATAACTGAAATTGCTTTACTGGTGGGTTTTGGCAGCGTTTCACGGTTTAATGCCGCTTTTAAAACTCAGTATCGCTTGACGCCTTCTCGTCTCAGAAAATCTGCCTTATTTGACGCAAATTTTAAAGGCTCACAAACCCTTCAATCTGACGCCATTCATTTAAAACTTTCATACCGACCACCCTACAACTGGGACACAATGATGCAGTTTTTCCGAATGCGAGCCATTGACGGTGTTGAGTGGGTAACGGATGACGGTATATACAGACGTTCAATTTTATACTTACAGGATAACCAACAATTTTCTGGCTGGCTTGAAGTAAAACCAGTGCCTCTAAAGAACACAGTTGCAGTCACTATCAGCCGCTCTTTAGAAAAAGTATTACTGCCTATTATAAAGCGCATTCGAACGGTGTTCGACCTAGATGCCACACCTGATTTATTACCGCCTAGCTTACCTGAAGGCATACGACTGCCTGGCTGCTTTGACGCATTTGAAATGAGTACGCGCGCGATTCTCGGTCAGCAGATTACTGTTAAAGCCGCTAAAACGCTGGCTAAGCGACTTGTTTTAGCCCTTGGTACACCTATGGTAAGTCCATGGCCTGAAATTAACACTTACTTCCCGACTGCTAAGCAAATTCATGCACTTCAGGAGCCACTAACAGAAGTTCTTGGGCCACTCGGTGTTATTAAAAGCAGAAGCCACTCAATAGCTGCACTTGCCGCCTCTCTAGCAACTGGTGACCTCCAGCTTAAAGCTGGTGCTAACCCGAAAACTGTTCAGGCTAAACTACTGGCACTTCCCGGCATTGGCCCTTGGACAGCTGAATACCTTACCATGCGGGCACTTAGCTGGCCCGATGCGTTTCCAGTTACAGATATAGGTGTCAAAAACGCATTAATGCCTCACCTATTTAAAGATGAGGCACGACTTGTATATGAGCAACTGTCCAAACACGCTCAAAACAAAAATTACGAAGCCAGTGCAGTTGAATACGCCACGGCCTATAGACCATGGCGCAGCTATTTGACCATTGCACTTTGGCATAGTCTTTCTAACTCAAACCCTGGATGTGTTAATTTATGAGGTGATTCAATGACTTACGCAAACCTTACATCGCCATGGGGCAACTTGGTTGCTGCTTTTAACCACCAAGGTGCTTTATGTGGCCTTTGGTTCGAAGGACAAAAGTATTTCCCAATCATTCCACAGGATGCTACGTGGTTAGTAAATACCGTAGCTATAGAAAAGGAAACTGCCGTTAACTTAACGCTACACGCACTAAAGTTGCAGTTAGAAGCCTATGCTGAGGGCACTTTAAAAGCCTTTGACTTACCACTAGCACCACAAGGGACGCCTTTTCAAGAACTGGTATGGCAAATTCTATTGGAAATTCCTTTTGGTCAAACCACTACTTATGGTGAAGTCAGCGCCCGTGTCGCCACGAAAATGGGTAAACCTAACATGTCTGCTCAAGCTGTTGGTGGCGCAATAGGACACAACCCAATTTCTATTATTATTCCTTGTCACCGCGTTGTTGGTGCAAATGGCAATTTGACTGGTTATGCTGGCGGACTCGTCAAAAAGAGTGCATTATTGATGCACGAACTTTTATATCTGATGCGTTAACCAATATCCAAGATAATGTGAAAATATGCATGATTAAAATGGTGGTGTTGCAAATCTAAGAAATTAGATTGCAGCACCACCTTTTTTCGCACTTATTGGTCTATCTTGTGTTCATTTGCGGATGTCCGATTGGAGCCTATTAGGGGGGACTTGATTTTT
>JBGSUZ010000252.1:0-1592 GCA_041753235.1 Acidaminobacteraceae bacterium | reverse complement strand
TCTCAAAAAAAAGTTCCTGAGCTAATACCGCAGACTGATAAGAACCGCTTGTACCACTTGACATACAGATACAAAGAATTTCATTACAACCTTCTTCGACACCCTCTTCCATACAGCGTAAAAACTCCGCTGGACTTGGCATTGCAGTTGTTGGGTTCTTCTTAAAATCCATCATCATTCGAAAAAATTCATCTGGTTGAATATCAATTCGATCTCTGTAGGATTTTTCTCCAATTTGTATTGTCAAAGGTGCAATAGCTATCTTATAGCGTATTAAAACCTCATCAGACAAATCACAAGTTGAGTCTGCGATTATTTTAATCATCTATACCTCCACGATGGTATCATTAACTTTATTGTGATATGCATCTTTTAGTTGAGAAATTCCCTCTTCTAAAAGAAAATTATATGTCTTAAGAATTCGTTCAGTAGGCACATCTGTCACACCTAACATGCTTTGCAATAAAATACCGTCTATAGCTGCCAAAAGGATAGTTCCCATGTTGTGATAAAATTCTCTATCCTCTACTTGGTCCAAGTCATATAATTTTTGCATCAATAAATCAATGGACTTTGACCACTCGCCGTATTTCTCTTGAAATTTAAGTTTCAACTCTTGATTACCCGAAAGTGCTTCTTGAGCTAAGTAGAATTGAATCCTATTTTCGTCCACTTTTTCTACTCTTTTCATAATACCCATTTCGACTTCGTTTAATAAGGTATATTTATCCATTTTTCCTGCTTCATATAAATTGACTATACGACCACTTTCAGAAAGATTCAGATCCATAACGGCATACAATATGTCTTCTTTTGAAGCGAAATAGTGATATATGGCTCCAGTACTCACGCCAGCTTCTTCTGCTACCAACCGCATGGTAGCGCCTTGTACGCCGTGTCTATGAATTACACTTTTTGCTGCCTCAATAATTTTCATTTTGCCTTCAGGTATCATATCCGCCTCCTTGAATCACTTACAGTTGCTCATTTACTATAGCATAGCTGCCAAATAAAAACCATGTTCATTTTATAACAGTTTTCTAACAAACCCGTCTTATGTTCCATATACCCACTTGACATGTAAACATCTCGGTGGTAGGATGAAACGTACCGAACGCGCGTTATGTTGCTATTATTTTATTTTTATCACTAGGAGGTCACTTATGTCAATTCCCTTTTGGCAATATGCTTTAAGTATGGGCGCTTATTTTCTGATTTTAATCGGAATCGTTGCCGTAATGCGAAAACACTACAGATTTGCAAACATTTTTTGGATTGCCTCACTACTAACCTTCCCACTTTGGCTTATGGGTGGTGTTGTTGGATGGTTTAGATGGGCTAAAATTCTAAGCGTTATTTTGCCTACTATTTTTGTCGGCTTCGTCCGCATTGCTAATTATGAGAAGAAAAAAGGTAAAGTCTGGGAATCACTTCAAAAAGACTGGGTTCTATGGGTCCTTTATGGCGTTCTGTTCCTAAACATTATGGAAGCTACTGTGAAAGACTTCACCATGGGCAATTACTTTAATTCCTTGACGGGTTTCTTGCTATGTTTAACCATTCCATTTCCTGCACGTTACTGGGAGGTGTCA
>JBGSUZ010000251.1:0-8284 GCA_041753235.1 Acidaminobacteraceae bacterium | reverse complement strand
TAAATCTTTTATTTGAATCCATTGTTGATCAGATATTTCGTATCGTTTTTGTGTCATGACATGCATCTCCAAGTTGTTTTCTTTTATTGTATCTAAGACTTGGTTTATGCACAAACTTTAGTTTTCAGACACGCCCTAATTTGCGCGAAGAAAAAATAAGGCGGAATAAATTATGATTAAAAAACGCTATTTTCTGGGATTGCTCATTATTGTATGGTATCTGTCAATAATACCGGCACAGTGCATGGGTACAGACTCCAATAAGGATCTCACAATCTTGATTATTCAGTCTTATAATGACGAGTATTCTTGGACGAGAGATATTAGAAATGGAATGGGAGATGCCCTGAAAAATGATTTTTTTAAAGATTATAATTTAACAATTCGAATCGAATATATGGATACGAAAAATTATAATCAAAAAGATTATCTTGAAGATTTAAAAGCGGTTTATGACTATAAATATTCTAAAATGAAGGTAGACTATATTTTTGCAGCAGATGATGCCGCTTTCCAATTTGCTTTAGAGCAGAGAGCAGAACTCTTTTCAAATGCCCCTATTTTTTTCTGCGGAATCAATTCGATGAGCGTTTATGAAATAGAAAACGCTAAAAATGTTTACGGGATTGTAGAAACAACCTCTGCGGAAGAAACGTTGAAAGTTGCGCTAAATTACAATCCGGACATAAGAAAAATACATATATTGATTGACTCAACCGAGATAGGTGTATGGACGAAAAATGAAATCAAAAAAGTCATTGGCGATAAGTATCCCAATATTGAATTAATCATGTATGAAAATCAGAGTTTAGTGAACATACAGAGCCAAATAGCAGCAATAGAATCGAAAAACGAGATTGTGTTGATGGGCTTTTTTGCAGTTGATGCAGATGGGAAAGTTTATCCCGTTGAAAAATCAACAGAAATGATTTCTAAAGTCGCAAAGATACCTGTTTATGGCCTTTGGTCGTTTAATTTTCCTTATGGTATCATTGGCGGAAAACTAATATCGGGCTATGATCAAGGTAGGCGAACGGTAGAGCTCTTTCAAGTGTATTTACAACAGAAAGGTATTATGGATCAGCGCTTTATTGAGTATGATGAGAGTAATCGGCATATGTACGATTATAGACTGTTGAAGCAATGGGGCTATGACGTTGAAAAACTTCCCAAGGACAGTGTAATAATCAATATGCCAGAGAATTTTTATCAAAAGTATAAACTAGCGATTTGGATTTTTGTGGGTATTTTCATTTTGGGTGTTTTGTATATTATGGCATTGCGCTATCAAGTGAAAATGGCAAAAAAACGAATGGAAAATGCCAATGAGCGATTGATTCAATCGGAAAAAATGGCATCTCTAGGAAGTCTGATTCGGGGTATGGCGCATGAAATGAATACACCACTGGGGAATGCTGTATCGTTGAATTCACTGATGAAACAAAATCTGAACGAGGCAAAGAAGAAATTTACAAATAACGCCTTGTCAAAAACAGGGTTAGAGCAATGTTTTGAGCAAATGGATAATGCCAGTGGACTGATGGAATTAGCCTTAATTAAAACCGTTGGATTGATGAATGCCTTTAAAAGTATAGAAGGTTATGTGCAATCCAAAGAGGTAGAGAGCGTTAACCTCAACCAATTCTTAACGGATTTAATTACAGCGATGCAACCCTCTATAAGGCATCCCATTCAGCTTATGATAGCAGAAAATATCAGTTTCAGAGCGAATCCAGAGCATTTTTATACGATTTTTTACGAACTGATAAAAAATGCAGAACAACATGCCTATAAAAAAGATGAAGTTGGAGAAATCAGCATAAAAATAACCCGAGAAATGGATATTTTAAATATACAATTTGTGGATCATGGAAAAGGAATCTTGAAAGAAGATCGAAATCGAATCTTTGACCCGTTCTTTACAACCAATTGGGGATCAGAACATAGTGGACTGGGTTTGTTCAGTGTCTATAACATTGTAACGCTTTTGGAAGGGACAATCGAATTGGATAACAATTACAATCAAGGGACTTTGTTTGTTATTAAAATTCCAATAATTCTTTAAGAGAATATCACTTTTTTATGAGCGTCTCCATCGGCATTGGAGGCGCTTTTTTAATTCTACAAAATTGATATATATTCTAATTATGCTAGAATAAAGGGAAATGTGATCAAAGGAGTAAATATGATAAAAAGAAGCTTTGCTACTAAGGTGGAAAAGTGTTTAAAAGATTTACGACGCAAATTAATAGGGCAATCAGTTTTGGTAATACTTTATGTTTTTATGTTGGTCATGTTATTTCATAGAAGTGAGAATAGGATTGTTCTAACGTTAGGTGGAAATGATATTATGCTTGCGGGTGCGATGGCGGGGATTTTTTATCCTTTTTACGAGAATTTAAGGCGGTATAGCGAACTAAAGCACTTAGATAAGAATATGCCTGCTTTCAAAGTGGTGGAATCGAGAGTATTGAAACGCACTAGAGCTCAAACAATAGATATTGTAGTTGGCATAGTTTCGCTGAGTTTAGCTTTGATTTGTATGGCGTCGCCATTTGTTATGATGTCACAACAGGTGAACCAAGGTATACCTGAAAATATGGAGACTATACCGAGTATCTCATTAACAGCCCTAGAAAATAATGTGGCATATAGGCAAAAGTCGTCACCTGTGTATAGAGGGACTGGAGAGTATTTAAATCGCTTATCCATTAAGGGGACTTTAACGGTTCCAAAGCAATACGAAGTGATTGAGGGTGGTGAAATACCTTCGATGATGTGGCCTGATAAAAGTGGTGTTTATTCGCCGAGTCTGAGAACGTTATACTATGAAATTAGACTGAGTCTGATTACAGAACCCTTGTTTGAGCATGTTATTGCCCATCAAATGTCGAGCTATATGGTGGCACCACTTCCTAAGCAAGTCAAGGGATTCGACGAAGTATACACGATTGAAGAGGGTATTAAGAAAGAAATTGCTTTTCGAAAGGGCAACCATGTTGCACTTATCAGTTACTACGGCAATAAGACGATGGATGAATTAATGGACGCCGTTGTAAGGAAGTATACACAATAATGTGGTTGTATTCTATAGTGGTGTAGATTCTTTAACGCCCCAAAAACCATTCCAGACCAAACGAACCGTTTCACCCGTATCACTGGTCAAAATAACTTCATTACAAATGCCAGAAGATGAGCCATCGCTAATGACCTTTCCACTTGTAATGAGCATTTGTTCATTATTTAGCAGAAAGGTGTTGCTTTCACTAGGTGCTAACTCAAATTTTTTCAAAGAACCGTCTAAGTTTCGAATTTCAAATGGCTCAAAGCCTTCCTCTCTGAAATATGGACTATCCAGTTTAATTGTAAAGACATGTTTTTGATTGCTATAGTTCTTGAGTGTAAGCTGAGCATCGAATTGGGTAATTTTAAAGTCTTTAGAACTGAACTTTAAGTTGTCGGCGCTGGATTCATAGGCAATAGACAAGAGGCCCTTAGAATGACTTTTTGCTATGACAATGCCTTGATTTGCAGTGGCAACTAAACTTGTGACGGCAATTACAAAAATTAGAAAAATCCATCGTTTTTTCAGACCAAGGTCTTTAACGGCGTATTTACCAACGAATGCGAAACTAAAAACAAATGGGATTCCAAAATAAAGGATTGGCATATGGATTCCTGTACTGCCATTACTCCAGTGGGGTAATTTTAAGAGTGATGAAACCAATCCCCCAACACAGCATATGTATTTATTTTCAATCATCAGAAAGAAAGAGATACTCATGAGGGCAATTGAAAGGCCCGCTTTAGTGTATTTGTACATAAGATTTGCTCCTTTTTTAATGCACTATTTTTATAAAATACCAGTAGCGTTTATTCTAGTATAACAAATAGAAAACTTTTCATAGGTATTATTTGTAATAATCAAATATTGATAGTAAAATGAACAGGGTAACGTTTTTGCGGGGGTAAATGCGAAATCAAATTATATGACAGAAGGAGCATGAGAAATGGAAGGAAACAAATATTATGATGTAGACGTTGCGCGTACGCAATCGGACTTTATTGCAAAAGTATTTGGATGGATGAGTTTAGCGTTGTTTGTGACTGCGGCGGTAGCGATGTTCGTAGCTTCAAATGTTACAATCCTCAGCGCGATTTATTCTAACAAACTTGTTTTTTGGTCATTACTACTTGGGGAATTAGGACTTGTTTTCTGGTTGTCCAGCCAAATCAATAAGATTTCAGCAACGACAGCTACCATTGGTTTTTTTGCTTATGCAGGACTAAATGGCGTAACATTGGCTTATATTTTTAGAGTATTCACCGCTTCAAGCATCGCCTACACCTTTTGTATTACTGCTGGTACTTTCGCTTTAATGGCTATTTACGGTTATGTAACTAAGAAAGACTTAACAAGCCTTGGCAGTCTTTGCTTTATGACTTTGTTTGGTGTTATTGGTGCAAGTGTTATTAACTTGTTTGTTGGAAACTCGTTCATATCTAGCGGGATTAATTACATTGGCGTATTAGTTTTTGTTGGATTAACGGCTTATGATACGCAAAAAATTAAAGGGATGTGCGCAGTTGGGTATGAGGAGACTGAAGAAGGGCATAAAGCGAGTATAATGGGTGCATTAGCGCTTTATCTTGATTTTATCAATATCTTCCTCTACTTGCTTAGAATTTTTGGAAGCAGAGATTAATAGGACATGAAGGGTGAGGCGGTTGTCCTCACTTTTTTACATCATTTTAAATAGGGAGTGACTTTATGGGTCTTTTATTACTTAATCTATTACTAGCATTGGTTATGAACACGACCACGCCAAGCTCAAACGAAATCTCCACCACAAATGTATCGGAAGAGATTAGTACTCAAAGCACTGTGTCTCAAGCGACTTATGACGCGTTAACGAAGCAAGCAGACATTTTAAGCGATGAAATTAAGTCAGCAAAAAATAAGAAAGCTATAGAAGCGATTTTGAATAAATACTATAACGAAAAAGCGCTAAACTATCTCAATATTTATTACGGGACGGTAGACGGTGACTTCATAGTAGTACCTAAAATAGAGTTGCCGCCGGATTACGACTTTCGTGAGCGTCCGCCGTACCGGGATGCACTCAGTAAAGGGAGCTATATTCAGGAACCTTACATAGACCCAGTTACGGGTAGAACGATTCTAACAATTTCAAAACCTATTTACGTTGATCAGAAACTTATTGGTGTTGTAGGCATTGATATGTATGCTAACTAAGGGAGAACCGTATGGACTACATAGGAGATTTAAGAAAGCTGATTGGAACGCGTCCAATCATTATGGTTGGTGCAAATGTGATTTTGATTAACGAAAAGGGAGAAATGTTGCTACATCATAGACGCGACATGGATAGTTGGGGACTCCCAGGCGGTGCGATGGAACTCGGAGAGAGCTTAGAGGAAAACGCCAGAAGGGAAGTATACGAAGAAGTTGGCCTTACCTGCGGCAAACTAGAGCTATTCAATGTTTATTCAGGCGCAGATTTATACCATAAATATCCTGACGGCAATGAGGTTTATAATGTAACAACGACCTATTTATGCCGTGACTATTTTGGTGAAATGAATGTAGACATGAATGAAGGACGCGATGCCAAATTCTTCCCAATAGACGCCCTACCTCACAATTTAAGCGGGCCAGTTGCCAAGAGTATACATGAGTATGTTGCGTATGCAAGCTCACAGGCTGGTAGTACAAAAAAACACGAAGATACCTTAATAGAAACAGAGCGGTTAAGGCTCAGACCGTTTCATGAGAGTGATTTGTCGCTTATCTATAGCATTAACAATAATCCTGAGTGTATACGTTTCAATGGATGGGACAGTATGAGCCACGCTGCATGTCAGGAAGTTCTGATAAAATGGCAAGCCAGACAAGCAGAACTAAAAACATCCGGGCCAATGTGTGTCGTTGAAAAAAATACGGGTGAAGCTGTTGGGATGGCGTTTATTCTGCCGTGGCAGGAGTGTGAAGAGACGTATGAAATCGGTTTTCGTCTGCAATTTGAGAAATGGCACCAAGGCTATGCGAAGGAGCTGACAAAGGGATTCGTAGACTATGCGCAGAACGTTTTGAAGGCTAATGCGATAGTTGGAGAGGTTGGTACGTTGAATGAAAGGTCGCTGAATGTGTTCAGGAAAATGGGTTTTGTTGAATCGACTCATCCTGATGGAGATGATGGGCGGTTATTTACTTATGCGTTAAATATATTGAGTAATTCATAAATAAATTTTTCAAATCAGGGAACTTTTTTTAAAAAGCCATCGTCTAACCCTATGTAAACCAATCGGGAAATGATAATGGAGGAATAAACTAATGAAGAATTTAAAATCTAGAATAGCGCTCATGATGGCAATGACAATGATATCAGGTGCAAACAGCATGGCATTTGCTTCGGCAGAAACAGGGCCGGTACCAACCCTATATAATGGTGAGTCAAAAGAGGTAACGGCTCAAAAGGAAGTACGTTCTACACTAGAAGGCGTGGCGACAGTTGAGCAGGTTAACGGTGAAAAACAGCTAACTGTAAAAATAGATCAGCAGACAATTGTGTTGAACATTGGAGAAGAAACGCTCTTTATTGATGCCAATACAGGGATTCCTAGCAGTTTGAAAGACCTTAAGGCAGGCGACAGCGTTTATGTTTATTATAGTGCTGCTATGACAAGAAGCTTGCCACCTCAGTCTAGTGCGGTAGCGGTGGTGACGGGTGTTGAAAAAGACAAAACCATACCGCGTTTGATGACGGTTAAAGAAATTGTTGACTCAAAAGAGAATCAAATCCGCTTTTTAAACACAGACGAAGACATGATTGTGACCATCCTTAAGGACAATCCAATCACACCTTATAAAACAAAGCAAATTGTGACGTATAAGGACATTCAGGCAGGTAGCAAGGTATTTGTTTGGTACGATATTGTTGCAATGAGCTACCCAGGCCAGACAGCGGCTAAAAAGACGGTTCTAGTAAGCACTGCAGATACAGCTGTTAAAGCGCCTGTGAAGGTTTCTGTTAATGGTAAAGCGCTAGAACTGGGTCAATCAGCTGTAATTGAAAGAAACGGCGTTTATATGGTGCCGTTAAAAGCAGTTTCGAAAGCATTAAGTTTTGACCTCAAGTGGGATGCAAAGACCAAGTCAGCCAGCATTGACAACGAAATGGTGAAGACAACGGTGACAGTAGGCCAAGACTCCTACTACAAAGCTAGCAGCAAAGCGATTGGTCTAACCGCACCATTTGCTTACGGTGCAGGTCCAGAAATTATTGACGGCACATTGTATGTGCCAGCTGACCTTTTCAATCTGCTTTATAGCAATGAAGAGACAGTCAAAGTTATTGGCGATATACTTAGCATTACAGCTTCAGAAAAGTAACTAAAAAGATATTTTAATGAAAGTTCCTGACATATAGTGTCAGGAACTTTGTTTTTTTGTGACACCTAACGCTTAAAGATATTCCGTTGATAAGCTTCAGACCAGCAAAGGTATACACCTGCTAACATTACCGCTGTTGAGAGAATAAAGGGAAATAGTAAATCGTTACATGAAAGATGTGTGAAAAGGTTGGAAGTACCGTTAAATGATACGGGATTCATAATCGCATACATAAAGCTAAATGCGCTAAAAACCAAACCGATGAAAGATACCAAGAGGCCGAAAGCAAACTTTTTCATGTGTTTCTCCTATTCGTAATATGATAAATGCTTAAATTAGTAGTTTTAATCCACTAATACCTTATTTTATGTTAAAAGTTGGAAAGTGGCAAGGAGTACAAAACACATAAAAAATTTTTTATGAATCTTTTGAAAATGATGTATAAAATCTACATTAAAGGTTAAACTGGTATAGGGTACATGTACACAATGACACTTGGAGGCTGACGAATGGATAGGCTAAAGTTTACACGAAAAGCAATTGAATTATTTAAAATTGCCAGCGATATAGCAAAAGAAAACGATTGGAAAGGCATTCATCCAGTCCATTTATTCGTAGCGGCGCTGAACATGGCATATGATGTGAACCAAGAATTAAAAGATTCCATTATGATGGATGCAGCAGACCTTTGTGCTCAACTGAATTTATCGCGCGATCTTTTTGAAGAGGCTGAGACATTAAATTTTAATTTAAGTGATGAGGACTCATTCCAAATACTTTCACTCACAGAAAAGACTATTTTAGTAGCTAAACAGACGGCAACGCTCTTTGAAGAGCATGGTCAAATTTTCATTAGCGATGGTCAAATAC
>JBGSUZ010000250.1:0-8963 GCA_041753235.1 Acidaminobacteraceae bacterium | reverse complement strand
AATATGAGAGTCGACTGGTATAAATTCGAAGGCTCCCTTATTTTGGAACTCAGTGAAGAGCTTCAAAAAAAAATAGTGCCGGGATCAAAATTGAAATTGTTTAACTTTAATAAGTTTGACAGCTCTAAAAATAGACAAATTAGAGAATTTGAAGCGTATCAGGGAGATGGTGCTTTAAAGGAAATTGTTACTAACTATTCAACGTTAGATGAGCTTAGCGACGATTTAATGTATTGTTATTTAGAATTGGTAGATAAAAACGGCAATAACATTACAACAGGGCAAGTTTATTTTTCATTTACACCAACAGAATATCCTGAAGGACCGAGGAGAGCCATACTTTATCACGGGCAACTGGGGGAATGATTACACTCACGCTAAAATAATGATTAACAATAGTAACTGGATTGACGTTAGCGAGCATTTTAGTAATGGCATTCTGAAACTGCCGTATAGTTTGTTCCCTGACGGCAAATCAGAATATTATATAGAGTACTCTGATGATGAAGGTAATTCAAGTTGGCCAGCACCAGGAGAAGTAAACGTTGGTAAAGACCAGGTTAGAGAACCGCTCAAAGTTATATTTGACCAATCGTGTGATATTAAATATCTACCAAGTAAAGATATTGTATTAAAAGGTAAAGTCAGTCCTTTCACAAAAGGGATTATTGATGCGGAGTTTATTGTTAATGGCATTTCTCATTCGGTAACGCTAAAAAATGATGGCAGTTTTGAAGTGCCGCTAAAATTTGAAAAAGGCTATAATGCTTTGTCAATCAAATATAATAAATGTAACATGACAACACAAGTTAATGCAGGTATGCGATGGGGTGGCAAATGGTATAGAGATGAGAACAGTTATTTAATTAATGGTGGGTACATTAATATTCCCAACTTATCAGATAAAGTAAGTCTATTCATTCCAAGTGATCTTCAAAGTGCAAAGCTCGAAAAAGGGATGAAAATTAAAGTTTATGAACATACCATTAATATGGAAAGTAAAAAAGTTGTTACTCGTGAAATTGAGGAAGTTGAAGTTAAACTTCAATGTGATCAAGAACTAAAAAATATTAAGCCTCAAGACATTCGTGCTGACAATCCATATTTAGGATATAGCTTTGATTTGTTAAAAAGCGATGGGACTGTAATCGATTCTTACAAGATAGAGATACCTACTATTGGTCAGAGGGTAAAGAGAACAAATTCATATGCTTATACTATTCCGTTTACGTCTTGCAGTGCAGTATTATTTTATATCAACAATGGAGAATATATCGATTTTACAAAGTCATACTCAGATGGCATAGTTGACATACCAGATTCATATTTTAATATTTTAGGTACAAACCTACTTAAATATAAAATTATAAATAAATCACAGATTTTAGAGGGGAAAATATATGAGAATTTCGATTCATTTTTAACACCTCCAGAAAGTAAAATAAGTGCATGTGAAATAAGAAGATCTATATGTTCAAATGGGGTCTCTCAAGTATATATCAAGGGTAAAATCACTGATATATTGAAAGAACATAGAGAAGTATGCGTCATGATTGGTGATAAATATACACAAGTTTACGCAGATGAACAAGGTAATTTTGATTATCAAAGTAGTATAGAAAATGAAGATCACTCCGCATCAATTTATTATGGATCTTATAATGATTACTTTTGGTTAGGAACTGATGGACCAGAGCTTGTATTGAAAAATAATACGGATCCCAAATATGCTATTCTTGAAACTCCAACAACTTATTATAAACAAATATTGGTTAAAGTAGGTAATAACACTCAACAAGATGTAACTGATTGCTATAAATACGGAATTTTAACTTTAAATAAGAGTCTTTTATCAGTTGGTGATAACTCAGTATTAGTAACTTTAAAGTCAAGTAATGCAACATACCCTCATACTCTAAATATCTACAAAGAAAACACAGCAACAGGCGGCGGTACGACGCCAGGTGGCAATACAGGCGGTACAACGCCGGGTACAACAACCGGCGGCAGCTCAAGTTCAGGCGGGTTCTCAGGTGGTGGTGGTTTCTCAGGCGGCGGTGCGGTTGCAGCGCCAAGCGTCGGACCTGTTCAAGTACCAACACCTACATCAGCAGAAGTGCCTAAGCTCATAAGCGTTAAAATTGAAACCGTGAACGGCAAACAAGTCGCAAAAGCTACACTTAACAAAGACTTAGTGCAGGAGATACTTAAAACGGCGCAAGCTGGCGGCAAGTCTCCGGTAGTTGTGGTGGCTATCGATTCCAACACAGAAAAAGCAATCGGTGAAATTGACTCAAAGAACCTTGCACAGCTAATTGACAAAAAAGCGACTATTCAGCTTAAAACAAATGAAGTAAGCTTCAGCTTACCAAGTTCTGAAATCAATACCACAATCCTCGCTCAGAAACTCTCTGAAGGTGGCAAAACAGTTATGCCGGAGTCAGTTGAACTTCGCATAGAAGCTGAAAAAGCACCTGTGCATGCGGTTCAAGTACTTGATACACTTAAAAAAGAGGGCAAAGTAACCGTGCTCAGTGAGCCAATGAGCTTTACTGTCATGGGTATTTCAGGTGAAAAAACAGTAGAAATCAAGGATTTCAGTAAGTTTGTTGAGAGACGTATGTTACTTAACGGCAACGTATTGCCGGGTGAAATTATAACGGCAGTGGTCATTGAAAAAGATGGCACGTTAAGAGCTGTACCAACAAAAATAGTCGAAGAAAACGGCAAAAAATATGCGGTAATCAATTCGTATACGAACTCGGATTATGCAGTTATCAAGACAGCTGCTAACTTTAAAGATATTCAATCGCACTGGGGAAAACCTTATGTGGAAATAGTTGGTTCAAAACTGATTATGTCAGGTGTTAATCAACAGTTTAACCCAGACAAAAATATTACTAGGGGTGACTTGGCTGTTGCAATTGTCAAAGCACTTGGATTAGGAAAAACAGAACAAGTTACGTTAAGCGATTTAGCGAACGATCAACGTTCAGCCTACATTCAGACCGCGGTCAAATACGGCTTAGTCACAGGCTATAAGGACAATACGTTTAAGCCGAACCAAACAGTCAGCAGAGAAGAAGCCATGTGTATGGTGCTTCAAGCGGCAAGGCTTGCAGGTATAGACGTGTCTGCACTTAAAGCAGAATCTAGTTATAAAGACAGCTCTAAAATCAGTCTATGGGCTAAAAAAGCAGTTGACCAGTGTACAGAGCTTGGGTTCGTTAAAGGCTCAAATGGCAACTTTAGAAGCAAAGACAACTTAACCAATGCTGAGATTTCGGTTATTTTAGTTAAGATGTTGGAAAAAGCTAATTTGATATAATATTAAAACTCCGCTAGGGAATGAACCCAGCGGAGTTTTTCTTGTGTCCATTACTGCCAATTTACTTCTACAGTGCCTGTGCTATCTGTCGGTACAGTGTAACTATGGTTGCTGCCATTTTCCCAAATGATATTCCCTGAACTGTCTTTCTTAATGAATTTGAATTCAATTGTTTTTCCTGCGGGCACGCTGACGTCAAAGTACCATGTTGGGTACTGGAACAATACGGCATTGTACATCGGGCCAATAGCTTTGGTTGGTTCCCAGCTACCTAGTTCGGGTACACTGCCGACAAGATACACATTTTCACCCATAGTGGTAGTCGCATTGTTGATCTTGAAGCGTATAGAGACTTGTTTGCCACTTAGGACTTCGAAGCTGTCGTAAATATTGCTTTGTTGTCCTGTAGCACTTGTGACACGAAGGTCAACATTACCTTCGACGGTTGGCACAGTTGCTTTGATTTGTGTGTCTGTCCAGTTAATAATAGTTGCTGAGGTACTGCCAAAGTTCAAGCTTCCTGGGGTACTGCCGAAGCCTTCACCGTCTACAGTGACCGTTTGTCCAGGCTCACTCATCATGGGGCCAACATGACCAATGACTGGCGCGGTATCTTGCTTTTCAAATGACCAAACAGCTGCTTCACCGGGACCAAGGTCAAATGGGGTTACATCGCCTGAACTGTTGACGCTAAGGTCATTGCCTTGCATGAGGTAACCAAGTGCGTCTGTGTAAGTGCCGCTTGGAAGGGCAGTCTTAAGACCTGTGATATTATAATTGGCAGTTTGGCTCTTATTGACAGCAACTAAAGCCACGTCTGAACCAATTTCTCTTTCGTATATGTAAACATCGTCATTAATCCAGCGCTGTTCTGTGTCGCCATAGGCCATTGCTGGGTTAGATGTTCTAACGGCAGAGAGTTTCTGAATCAATTTATAGGCATTAGTGTCTCTGTTAAAACCAGTCATGAAGTGGCGGTTGTTTGGGTCGCCATTGCCTTCCATGTATTGTTCAGTGCCGTAATAGATATTTGGAACGCCTCTTGAAGTTAAGGTAAC
Organism: Acidaminobacteraceae bacterium; assembly: GCA_041753235.1. Classification (GTDB taxonomy): domain Bacteria; phylum Bacillota; class Clostridia; order Peptostreptococcales; family Acidaminobacteraceae; genus JBGSUZ01. Next base: position 4,577 of record JBGSUZ010000250.1, on the reverse strand, counting down.
GACGAGAGCCATGTCCACATCGGTTTGCGTACTGCCATCAAACTTAAAACGATCCATGTCGTGGTTGTCCATGAATGTTACTTGGTCATTGACCTCGTTGTAATTAGCTGCAGTAGTCTGAATCATTTGATTGAAGCCTACCCAGTTGTCGCTTTTAGTTCTGAGGACTTGTCGGAGCTTTTGGGCATACTCAAAGTCTAAGAGACTCATACCACTTTCATTGGCAAAGATATGGTTAGCGGGGTCTTCTTCGTTTTCAGAAAGGAACCATTCACCAAAGGTAAAGACGGGACGTTTGCTGTAAACTTCACTCATGAAAGATTTTTGCCAGCCTATAGGCATATGTTTGACAGCGTCCATACGAATGCCATCTATGCCCTTATCTAGCCAGAGTTTAATAGCGTCTTTTAAGTACTGGTCTACAAAAGCATTTTGATGATTGAAGTCTGCAAGGTCAAATAAATTTCTATAAGTGCCATCTTCTATTGTTGCAAAACTTGTGCCACCGTTGTGGTAGAATAGGCCCTTTGTATCGTTTGTATAAGCGCCAACTTTTGTACCGTTGTCGTAGAGGGCGCCATTTTCCATATAGGAAGGGGTGTCACTGTCTGCTGGAGAGGTATGGTTAGGCGCAAAGTCGATGATGACCTTAAGGTTGTGTTGATGGGCGGTCTGGATGAGACGTTCAAAGTCAGACATAGAGCCAAACATCGGGTTAGGCTTCTTAAAGTCTCTAGCCCAATAACCATGGTAAGAAGTAGAGCCAGCGGTGTCATTTAATACCGCATAGACGTTTTCAACGGGCTGGGAAATCCAAATAGCTGTGATACCCATATCGGTTAAGTAGCCATCTTCAATGTGGTCAATAATGCCTTGCCAGTCGCCACCTTGATACTTCTTTAAGTTTGACTTGTCGGCACTAAATAGGTCGCCAGTGGGGTTATTAGCCGTATTGCCATCTGCGAATCGGTCGGTAACGATTTGATAGACGACATCAGATGAAAAATTGACATCGTTCGCTGCGGTGCTTCCTGTAGCAAATACAGGTACACTGAGCGGAGCCATCATACTGAGGGCAAGGAAAAGAGCACTCCATTGTTTTGCAAAACGGTTTTTCATTCGTTTTCCTCCTTAGGACAATTAAATAACGGTAACAAAAAAATAAACCCCGTTTCATCTGAAACGGGGTTGTTGCCATCTTGGCGTGCTTTGTGCACGTGTTTGATAGTACAAAGCATAGCCCTTTAATTGGTACTAATGACACTTTAAACTACAAATACTTTTTACATATTATGATGCTTTTGTCATGAGTATAAACCTAAATTTGGATAGGGTCAATAACTTTTTTAGAATACCCAGTTGCCAGCTTTAAACAGCGGCGTAGCGCTACCGTCTTTGGCATACGCAGTAATTTCCATTTCTGGGCAACCAATCATGAAGTCAACGTGAATTAAGCTGTCGTTTGCGCCTTTAGCTAATAGGGCTTCTTGCGAAAGCTGAGCGCCGTTTCTCATGGCATAAGCATAAGCTCTGCCTAGTGCTAAGTGAACAGAGGCATTCTCGTCAAATAAAGTGTTATTGAACAATATGCCTGTGTTGGAAATAGGCGAATCGTTTTGAACCAAAGCCACTTCACCAAGGTAGCGCGCACCTTCATCGTTTGAAAGTAGGGCGTCGAGCACATCTTTACCCTTGGCTGCATAATGGTCTACTACTTTCCCATCTTTAAAAGTAAAACCAAAGTCGTCTACAAGCTTGCCGTTGAGGCTGAGTGGCTTAGTTGACTTAGCGGTACCGTTGACTTTTAAGCGGTGCGGCGTCGTGAAAACTTCTTCTGTAGGAATATTTGCCACGTAACTGTGACCAGCTTGGCTTTCTTTAGAACCGCCCATCCAGAAGTGGTCTTCTGCCAGTGTTATTTCTAATTCTGTGCCCGGTGCAGTGAGAATGAGCTTGTCAAATTGCTGTTCATTGAGGTAGTTTTTATATTTTTTGAGGTTTTTATCATGGGTTTGCCAAGCTGCAACTGGGTCTGCTTCACTGACTCGGGTAGCGTCGAAAATTTTGTTCCAAAGCTGTTCAATTGCATCTGCTTCGTCAAGTTCAGGGAACACACTTTTAGCCCAAGCTGGAGAAGGCATGGCGACAATGGACCACTTTGTCTTACCTGTCATTCTATATTTCATAGCAGGCGCTACCGCAGCAGAGGCTGTTTTTTGGTCTTTAGCAATAATTTCGCCGGGAACGGCTTTTAAGAGTTCTGGATTTGGTGCTGAAATAAATAAGTGGTGGTAGTTGTCTTCGTACATGCTGGTAAGCATATTGACTTTCCACTGTGGGTATTGTTCAAAGACGTAGTCTTTACCATATTGATAGCGTGCAAGGGTCATTTCGTCATCACTGAGCATGAATTCTACATGCTTTGCCCCAGCGGCGTAGGCTTTTTTTATAATTTCTCTTGCCAGTGGGAGGCTGGATGTATTGCCACTGACGATAAGGCCTTCGCCTTCTTTTAAATTAATGCCGACGTTAACGGCGAGGTCTGCGTATTTTTCAAGTTGTTGCTGATAGTTTTTCATGGGTCGCTGAGTCCTCCTAATATGACTAATACAGACAATATAAATATTGAAAACACTTACTTTTAATAGCTTTGAATTTAGAATACCACAAAAAATGGAACTATCGTGAGAAAATATTGTGACTTGTTTTACAATTTTGTAATCTGGGTAAATGTAGAGTGGAGGTGAGCTGATTTGCTAAAAAAAATGCTAGTATGCTTAATATTATTTGTAATGCTGCAGCCAATCAGCTTTGGAGCGGTTTCATTGACAGAAGAGGAAAAAGCTTGGCTTGAAGCGCATCCAATTCTATATTATGGTTCAGACGAAGATTTTGCACCTTTTGAATTTATGAACGATAAAGGACAGTTGATAGGAATCAATAAGAGTTTTGTAGACCTTGTAGGTCAGAAACTCAATGTTCGGGTTGAGGTGAAGCCTGACAACTGGACAAAGGTTTTAAATGATCTTCAAGCGGGTGAAATCGATTTTATTTCGTGTTCTATTACAGAGCAGCGCAAAAAAGTCATGTCCTTTACGTCTCAATATATCGTCATTCCAAGTGCAGTGATTACACGCAGGGATCAATCCAAAATACAGAACAGCTCTGATCTAAAATTTGCCCGAATTTCCACGGTAGAAGGCTGGGCATGGAATCAGAGACTTAGCGCAAGTTACCCTGATGCGACACTTGTATCTTATCCTAATTTACTAGAGGCGTTTAATGCAGTGGCTTTTGGGGAAGTGGATGCAACTGTACAGGATGTGGCAACTGCAGGCTATTTAATAGAAAAAAATAAAATTACCAACTTAAAAATGGCAGACAAATACGAAATGGATTTAGACCTGCAATTTGCAGTCAAATCGACTAATTCAGTGTTACAAAGTATTTTGCAAAAGGGGATAGCTGAAATTACGGATGAAGAAATTCAGGCTATTTACAACGAGTGGATTACCTTGAAACCAGCGCCTTTTTATGAGAATAGAAATTTCATTACAGTGATGTCTATTATTATTATTATTATTATTATTATAATTGCTGTTACGTTTTTATGGAGCATCAGTTTAAAATTTCAAGTGAGTAGAAGAACAGAAGCATTGAAAAAAGCTAACGCTGATCTTGTAGATTCTATTGAAAGCCTGCATCATGTACAGCGGCAGCTAATCAATCAAGAAAAAATGGCAGCGCTGGGCAGCTTGGTGGCTGGTTTTTCCCATGAAGTGAATTCGCCATTAGGGATTATAGCAACACTCAGCTCAAATATGAAATTGCAGCTTCAGCAAACACAAGCATTGCTTGATGAAGGTAAGCTTTCTAAACAAACGCTGATTCAGTACCTATCCGACTCGGACGAAAATATAGAAATCATTGATAGGAGCGTTCACAGTGCCATTGAAATGATTAGGAACTTAAAGACCATTTCTGTAGACCAGATGACTGAAAACCGGGAGGTTTTCGACCTCTGTGGCTATATGGGAAAAATTAAGAGTAATATGAAATATGAGTGTCGAAAACGGCAGGTTGAATTAGAAATTGAATGTATGGGCAATCTGATGATTGACAGTTACCCAGGTGCTTTTACGCAAATCTTTACGAATTTAATTATGAACTCTCTCATTCACGGCTATAGTGAAGTCTTAGGAGGAAAAATCAGCATTCAAATTGAAGGTCATAACGATCAACTACTCATTGTTTATAAAGATGATGGTTCGGGAATGTCTCAAGAAACAGCAGATCGAATTTATGAGGCATTTTTCACCACTAAAAAAGACGCTGGAAGCACAGGCCTAGGCATGAATATCGTCAGCACGATTGTTCAGAAAAAGCTAAATGGAGACATTACGTGTTCTAGCGTACTGGGTGAAGGCACTACCTTTGAAATGAAAATACCGCTTGAGAACCAACAAGAATAAGCACCATTAAGAAAAGCAGCTGAGAGGCTGCTTTTTTATCGGCTAAAACAGAGGCATACACAATAAAATTTATGGAACGGTTTTTGGTTGGGTACAACTTTTGGG
>JBGSUZ010000249.1:0-4991 GCA_041753235.1 Acidaminobacteraceae bacterium | reverse complement strand
CTGAAACAATTGAGCGACTTTGAGGTTAAGGTAGATCACGCCTATAATGGAAAAGAAGCGATTAGCGCGGTTAGACGTAATTTATATCATTGTATTTTTGTGGATTACCAGCTGCCTGATTTTGTTGGAAATGAGCTATTGGAAGCGCTCCGAGCAGAGTTTGACATGCAGATGAAGGTCGTACTCATGTCTGCTGAAACGCTAGAAACTACGGATATGCTTATAGATGCATTTTTATTAAAGCCGATAGAATTTCGCGACTTGGAATTGTTAATTAGTAGGCTATTTGGGAAAAGGCGCATACACTCGGAAGATGTAACACTCAACAATCAGATCTATTTAGGCACTAGCGCGCTGGAGAATCTGCTGGAGTACATGGGTAAAGATGAACTACAGGGTATTTTGGAGGTGTTCGACAACGCCATTAATGATAAGTTCCATCGATTACCGGTAGCGTTAACACCTCAAGATGTGCCGGAGGTACTCAAAATGCTGCATGCACTCAAAGGGAGCATCAGTTATTTTCGTGCAGATGGCTTTATAGCTATTTTACTTGAAGCCGATGCAGCTTTAAGGGAGACTGAGGACTTTGAACAAATGAAAGCTACTTACAATGGGTTTTATAAGGACTTTACTCAGTTTGTAAGTGAAGTGGCAGTTTTGAGACAATTTGTAGAGATACAATTTGAACAGTTTTTATAAGCGAATACTTAGGATTATGTTTTCGTTTATCCATCTCAGGGTATTTGTCACATTAGACTGTGAAGAGTTCTATAATCAAGTGAACACGATATTGGAGTGAGACAGATGAAATCAATCTTATTTGTAGACGATGAAGTTCAAATACTAAAAGCGCTAAAGCGGTTATTTCATAATTCAAGTTATGAGGTCTTTTTTGCTGAGAGTGGCGTAGAGGCGCTCGAAATTTTTAGCAATCAAACGATAGATCTCGTTGTAACAGATATCCGTATGCCTGAAATGGACGGTTTTGAATTATTGCGTCGTATCAAAGAAATTTCACCACTTACTTTAAGGGTGACTTTAAGCGGGTATACGGACAGCAAAAATATTTTAAAAGCACTTGAGGACAATCTGGCGAAACTCTATGTTTTTAAGCCTTGGGATAATCAGGAGTTGATTACAACAATAGATAGACTTTTTGAAGTTCAAGCACTGCTAAATAATACCAACTTATTGAAACTTATTAACAATATAACAGATTTACCAACCGTTCCGACGCTCTATCACGATATTTGTGGCTTGATAGAACAAGACGCCAGCATTGATCAGATTGCTAAGAAGATAGAACAAGATCAATCGATAGCCAGTAAGATTCTACGGGTTGCTAATTCGGCTTTCTATGGCGCTAAAACGGGCAATATTACGCAAGCAATTATGTACATTGGCTTAACGAATGTTAAAAACATCGTATTGAGCAATTCTGTGTTCAATGAATTTGGAGCAGATAAAAACTTACACTATAACCTATGGGAGCATGTCAATATTACGAATAAACTGATGAATGCGATTTACTTAAAACTATTGGGTAAGAAAGTACCAAACGTATTTGCGTCTGCCGGTTTACTGCATGATGTAGGTCGGGTTATTGTTCTAAATTACTTTATAGATGTTCAAAATGAGATGTTAACTGCTGTTCAAGATGGTCCTGAAAAATGTATTACTGAGCTTGAAAATGAGTTTATAGGAACGAATCATCAGCTGATTGGCGGTTATTTGCTCAATTGGTGGGAGATACCTCACCCAATTGTTGAGGCGGCAATGTTCCATCATGATCCGCTTAATCCTGTTGTCATTAATAAAGAATTAGTGGCAGTTGTTCACTTAGCTAATTATTTTTCATGGGAAATTTTACAAGATGATGTATTCAAAGAAAAACTTGTCGAAGGTGTTTTCGAGTCACTTGGCATTAATCGAGAAGATCTTTTGAAAATTGTAGAAGAAATTGCTGGGGAACGACCTCCGGTTATGTGATACCAGAGGGCATGTCATTCACAAGGGAGGGTATCAGATTTGAATTTAGCAGTGCTCATAGTAGACGACTCTCATTTGATGTGTGAGATGACTAAAGATTTTTTAAAGAAAAGTGAAATTAACGCAGCAATATACACGCGAAGCAGTGGGAAAGAGGCAATTGAATTTATTGAGAAACACGCTGTAGATGTCCTAGTACTTGACATTCTCATGCCTGAGATGTCTGGGGAAGCTGTAATGTTATATTTATCTGAACACCAATATTTGAACAAAATGAAAGTGATTATATTTTCATCGCTTTCGGAGCAGCATTATTTAAAAGGATTCTTTGAAATGGGTGCTTTTGACTTTATTACGAAACCGCTGCACGAAGAGGAGTTTATTGCCAGAGTTAAGAATGCCTTAAACGATCAAATGCTTCAACGACAGCTCTATCAAACAATCGAGGTGATTAAAGATCAGAATCAGACGCTTGAAGACTTAAATCAACAGTTAAAGAGCTCGCAGATGATGATTATTCAACAAGAACAACTTGCTGGCATTGGACATTTAGCGGCCGGTGTCGCACATGAAATCAACAACCCACTAGGATACATTATCAGCAATATGAATGTGCTCCAAGGTTATGCAAAACAAATTGAAGACTGGCATAAAAATGTGAACCATATGATTACTGAAATCAAAAATCACTCAGAGACCTATGAACCTGTGCAACAGTGGGTTCGGGGCATTGAACGTTGTAGTAAAGAGACGGACATTGCGTTTGTCCTAGGTGACTTGACAGAGTTGTTAGACGATACTTTTAATGGTCTGGAACGCGTAAGAAAGATTGTCAAAGGGTTGAGACTTTTTTCTCGAATAGATTTAGGGCAAGAATTTGAGTCATACAACCTAAACGAGGGGATTGAGAATACACTGATTGTAACTCGAAATGAAATCAAATATGCAACGGAAGTGGAAGTGATTTATGGTGCTGTTCCAGAAATACCAGCGGTTGGTGGCGAGATCAATCAAACGCTTCTAAATTTGGTTATTAACGCTGTGTCTGCGATTAAAGCAAGACATACGCCTGACAAAGGTATGTTGTCTATTTGTAGCTATTTGGAAAAAAACTATGTTTGCTGTGTTGTAAAAGATAATGGCATGGGTATAGAAGAAAAAAACATAAATGATATTTTTAAACCATTTTTTACCACCAAACCTGTTGGAGAAGGGACAGGACTTGGATTAAGCATATCTTATGACATCATCGTTAACAAGCATAAGGGCATTTTAGATGTCCAGACGGTCTATGGAGAAGGTACAACTATGACCATTAAATTGCCTGTTGAACGGTGATTTTTTATCTATAGTGCATAATTAAGTTGAAAAGGACGTGATTTTGGATGAAAAGAGTACTAATAGTTGATGACGCTGTATTTATGAGAAATACCCTCCGCATGATGTTGGAACGTAATGAGTTTGAAGTCGTAGGTCAGGCTGAGGATGGTATAGAAGCTATCTCAGAATATATTAGACTACAGCCTGATATTGTCACCATGGATATTACCATGCCCAAAATGTCAGGACTGGATGCATTAATCAAAATTAAAGAGGTAAACCCCTCTGCCAAAGTGGTTATGATTACTGCTATGGGCAATGAGATTATGGTAAAGGAAGCCATTATGAGTGGCGCTGTTAACTTTATTGTTAAGCCATTTCAAGAGGACAAGGTAGTCGAGTTACTCAAACGAATCTAAATGCTTTTGCAGTGAAAGGAGGGTGGATGACTTGTCACGGGCAAATGAACCTATGGTAGATCTGTATGTCCAAGAAACTAATCAACTATTGGACAGGCTAGAGCAGATTATAATTGAATGCGAAAAAAATCAGAATTTGAAAGAGCATATCAACGAAATCTTCAGGATCATGCATACCATCAAGGGTAATTCTATGATGATGATGTACGATGGCATTGCTGATCTTGCCCACTGTGCAGAAGATATATTTGACTACTACAGGCAGCATATGGACATTGAAATGGAAATGACCGTGTTGACAGACATCATGCTTGCCATATTAGACTTTGACAAAGTGCAAATTGGCTTGATAGAAGCTGGAGAGGATACAGAACATGCACCACTGGACTTATTGGATAGCCTCAAGGAACTTCTTGCAAGTATAACCTTCATGAACCCAGTCGATGCAAGCCAAACAACGAAAGACATGGTCAAGTCGGAAGTTATTCCTCCAGCAGAAGACCCTAAGTATTTTATCCCTCCAGTCAGTGAAGAAATCAACCATAAAGGGACGCTGGAAGTGTTTCGCTATAAGCTGAAAATAGTATTTCAAGATGGCTGTGAAATGGAAAATATCAGAGCGTTCACCATACAACATCATTTCAAAAATTTTTGCGAAGAGATGGTTACTTATCCACTCAATGTTGTTGATGACGATCAAGCAACTGATTTGATTCGGAAAAATGGATTCCATATGATTTTTAAGACAACAAGAGTAGAGGCAGAAATAGATGCTGAGGCGCAAACGTCGGCTTTTGTTGCGGAATATGATCTTAAAACGATTGATGAACGTGCTTATGAAGAGTACGAAGGGGAATTTAAAGGCGAAAAACGCAAAGAAGGGTCTGTTATACCGACAAAAGTTGCGGAACATGAGGCAGAAACGGGTGAAATGGCTGAAACAGTATCTAAGAAAAGTCAGTCATCAGGTGCCGTTATGCCGGCGAACGTCACACAAACCCACATCAATGTCGATGTTTCTAAAATAGACCTGTTAATGGATTTGATTGGCGAACTGGTGGTTTCAGAAGCAATGGTGACGCGCAATCCGGACTTATCTGGGGTAGTTTCAGAGAGTTTTGAAAAAGCAACCCGCCAGCACCGCATGATAATCAACGAACTCCAAGACTTGGTCATGAGTGTGCGGATGGTACCACTTGGACTCACTTTCCAGAAAATGAATCGTATCGTGCGGGACATGAGTAAAAAAATAAATAAAAA
>JBGSUZ010000248.1:0-5859 GCA_041753235.1 Acidaminobacteraceae bacterium | reverse complement strand
GAAAAATCAAAGGTTTTTTTGTTCAGCTAAAAAATCGTCAAGACACTCAAAACAGATTTGAACCATTTGTTCTAACTGTGCCTCGGTGACACAGTAAGGTGGTAAGAAGTACAGGACGTTCCCAAGGGGTCTCAATAGGAGGCCCTTTTTTAGTGCCTTTTTGTAAATTTGATACCCGACCCGTTGCTCAGAGGCGAAGCCTGTTTTAGAAACTTTGTCGGTGACAAGTTCAATAGCGGTTAACATACCAATGCTGCGAACTTCACCCACATTAAGGTGAGACTCGGCGGCTTTTTTTACGAGCGTGTGAAGCAATTGGCCTTTAGTTGCATTTTTTTCAAGTGTATGCTCTGTCTCTAGCAACTTCAGACTTGCCAGCGCGACGGCGCAAGCCATGGCGTTGCCTGAGTAGGTATGGCTGTGCAAAAAGGCTCTATGACGGTTGTAGTCATCGTAAAACCCGTTGTAAATAGCTTGAGTTGTCATGACGACGGACATGGGCATGTAACCACCCGTTAACCCTTTGGAAAGACACATAAAGTCTGGACTAATTGTCGCTTGCTCACAGGCAAAAAGTGTCCCCGTACGACCAAAGCCTACTGCAATTTCGTCTGCAATGAGGTGACAACCAATGGCTTTAGCGGCCTCTGAAAGTTTTTTTAGAAAAATAGGCGGGTATATTTTCATACCAGCAGCGCATTGGATAAGCGGTTCTACTAAAATTGCAGAGAGTTCCTCTTGGTGCGCTAGCATAACGGCATGGGTCTTTTCAAAGCAAGGGGCGTCACAGGTCTCACGGCACTCGTTATAGGCGCAGCGGTAACAGTCTGGTGCGGGCAGACGAAGCACCTCTAACATCAAGGGTTTGTACACTTGGCTGTAGAGGTCAAGGTTACTGACAGACAGAGCGCCTAGTGTTTCGCCGTGATAGGCATCTTCGAGCGCGGCGAAACGTCGACGGTTGGGCTGTCCGTTTTGTTGATGATAGTGAAAACTCATTTTCATGGCAACTTCAACAGCAGCAGAGCCATTGTCGGAGAAAAATACTTTGTCCAGACCGGCAGGGGTTAGCGCTACCAATCTTTCCGCTAGCTCAATAGCGGGCTCATGGGTAAAGTTAGCGAAAATAACGTGTTCCAGCTTGGCGAGTTGGTCGGCAATCGCTTGATTGAGGACGGGGTGGCTATGTCCATGTAAATTACACCACCAAGAGGAAATACAGTCTAAGTAGGTTTGCCCAGAGACATCGGTCAACTCAGCACCTTTTCCGCTGGCAATAACGATGGGGGGTAACGTTTCATAGTCCTTCATTTGAGAACAAGGGTGCCAAATGAGGTTTAAGTCTTTTTCTTGAAGTTGCTTAACTTCGTTTTGAGAAAGTGCTTGGTTTATATTCAAGGGAATAACCTCCTAACAAGCGCCGCTGTATCCCAGTGGGTGTCTACAGCTTCGCGCAGACTTTCGGGGTCACAGGTTTCAAGCTTTGGCAAAACGGCTAAGACAGGTAGTCCGGTCATGCGCGTCAGCATTTTTAGATTGTCCTTACAAAGTAGGGTGTCTTCATAATGATTGACGAGCAGTCCGGCAATTGGCAAATTGAAGTTTCTCATATAAGCGACGGTTGCTGCAGTGTGGTGTAACGTTCCCAACTGTGCATGACAGGCAATCAGGCAGGGGACTTGAAGTGAGGCCATTAAATGGGCCATGGTGTAGATTGGGTCTTGGTCACTTAGAGGGCAGGCTGCACCGCCGGCGCCTTCAATGACTAAATGATTGGACTGAGCAGCAGCCGTCTCGAAGTCTTCTATTAACCGCTCGTGGTTAATGTGCTGTCCTGTTAAGTGTGCAGCCAAATGGGGTGAGACAGCGGGTTCAAAGAGGTAACTGCAACTAAGCTGAGAGGTGCTGAGGTCAGCTGTTTCTTGTACAAACATTAAGTCACCGCCAATGAGCGTACCATTTTGGAGAAGCGCGCCGCTGAGCACTGGCTTGTAATACTGGGGTGTAAAGCCTGCCTTGACAATAGCGTAGCAGAGCGCGGCGGCAAAAGTAGTTTTACCTACATCGGTGTCCGTTCCGGTAAGAAAGAGGGCATTTTTATTGGTCATGACTACCCCCGAGTTCCTAGAGGCAAATTAAGGGCTTCAAACATTTGACGGTCGCCTGCCATGTCTTGACCGACTGTGGTGAGGTAGTCGCCGGTAATGGTGGCGCTAGCGCCTGCTTTAAAAGCAGATTTGCCTGCGCCTTCAATTAAATGCCTGCCCCCACCTAAGCGGATGTCTGCCGTTGGGTGAATCCAGCGGAAAAGTGCTATGGTTTTGAGAATTTCATTTTGGCTGAGTCTAGGTAAATGAGCAAAAGGTGTTCCAAGGATAGGATTTAGAACGTTGACAGGTACAGAAGCGACATCTAATCGACGTAGGTCGAAAATTAAATCCAGTCGGTCATGCCAATGCTCTCCCATCCCGATAATGCCACCAGAGCAGATGCGGAGGCCTGCGCGTTTGGCAGCTTCAATTGTTTCGATACGTTCTTGATAAGTATGGGTCGTGCAGATGGTTTCGTAAAACCGAGGGCCTGCCTCCAAATTATGATGATACATTGTAACGCCAGTATCGGCTAATTGTTTTAAATCAGATTCAGTCATAATCCCAAGAGAAGCACAAAGAGATATATTTGTGTCCTGTTTAAGTTGCTGGTAGTAATCTATGACTTGTGTGAGTTCGCTAGCATCAATCCCACGCCCGCTGAGGACAAGAGAAAAACGGTGAACACCTGCTGCTTCATTGACTTTAGCCATGCTAGCAATAGGTGCATAGTCCAGAAGTGGGTAGGTGTCGACAGGTGCTTTATAGTGAGCCGACTGGGCGCAGAACTTACAGTCTTCAGAGCAACGACCGCTCTTAGCGTTGATGATGCTACACAGCTCAATGGCGTTGCCTAAAAAGTGATGTCTCAGTTCGTTGGCAAGGTCTAAGAGTGTTTTGAAAATGGGCGAGTCAGGGGCTATGATTAGTAGATTTTCAGCGTCTTTGCGTGTGAGTCTATAGCCAGCGGTTATGGCATTGTACCAAATTTTAAGTGCTTCAGGTGTTTGTGGTAAGGGTAAATGCATCAAGGGATTCAGCTCCTTTTGTATACGGTAAAGTTGTATAGTCCATTTTATAATATCGAAAAAGACGCTAATTGTAAACTAACCGATAGCATAAAGTTAACAATACAAAAATGACGTGTATAGAAAAATCTGAATTGTAAGTCAATGGATATTTTGATACGATAATTAGGGCAATTGTATTTTTTGATTACGGGGGTGTCGCGATGCAATACAGAAGTTTTGGAAGACATGGTTTTGATACGAGCATTGTCGGATTAGGAACCATGAGGCTGCCACTAATAGTGGGCGGCGATGCACAGGACATTGATGAGGATCGTGCAATCAAGCTGATCCGAAGGGCCATTGATATGGGCATTAACTATGTAGATACGGCCTATGTGTATCATGGTGGAAAATCTGAAGTTGTCCTTGGCAAAGCACTGAGAGGCGGTTACAGAGATCGGGTGACGCTGGTGGACAAAAGTCCGGTGTGGTTAGTAGAAACTTATGAGGACTTTGAAAAGCATTTACAAACGCAATTAGAAAGACTTCAAACAGACTGTATCGATGTCTATTTGCTCCATGCACTGGACTTAGAAGGCTGGAGACGCATTGAAAAACTTGGGGCACTCAGATTTTTAGAAGAACAAAAGGCAAAGGGGACGATTAAAGCAGCGGGGTTCTCCTTCCATGATAAACATGAAAGTTTCATGGAAATTATTCAGGCTCACCCATGGGATATGACGCTGATTCAAATGAATTACATGGATGAATTTGAACAGGCAACATTAAAGGGATTAGAATTTGCAGGCGAACTGGGTATACCAGTGGTCATTATGGAACCACTAAAAGGGGGTCTGCTAGCCACTGCACCAGAGGACATAGCTGAGATTATGGCGGAGCGTCGCCCAGACTGGAGTCCGGTAGAATGGTCTTTTCGATGGTTAGCGCATAGGCCAGAAGTCAAAGTGATTCTTAGCGGCATGTCTTCAGAAGAACAAATTATTGAAAATGTACATATTGGCGACCGTTTAGCGCCTCTTAACTTTAAAGAAGAAGACTTTCGTGCCGTTGAGCGTATACGGGATATTTACAAGAGCCGTGTTCAAGTGCCGTGTACACAGTGCAATTATTGTATTCCCTGCCCAGCTGGGGTGAAAATTCCTAAAATATTTGAGTACTACAACCTATGTCATGTTTATGAAAACAAGGAAAGTGTTGCAGCGCTGTATCATCGTTTTGTGAGCGAAGAACAGCGTCCCGTGCGTTGTACGTCATGTGGTGCTTGTATGGAAGCGTGTCCTCAAAAAATAGAAATTCCTGTGGTTTTAAAAGATGCAGGTCAATATTTTAGCAAATAAAAAGACAAAAAACCGGATCAGCGCTACTACTAGCCTGATCCGGTTTCGTTTATAGTTACTTAGCCGCAACAGCGACAGTTTTGATAACGCGACAACTGTTCAATCAATTTGTAAGCAACAGGTCTTGAAGAAGAGGCATCTTGGCCTGTAATCAACTCTTTGTGTTCTATTAAAAATCCAGAGTTGTGAGGACCATAGCTTAAGTCGGCCCCATATTCGCTGAGTTTAGTGTTAACGTGAGGCTTAATCGGGCAACCGAGTACGGTTTCCTCTGCGGCTTCATCTTCAATTTCGGGCGTACAGGTCATTGCATAGTTGCTATAAGCCCAAGTTTCGTCCGCTTTAATAGCGTAGGCGAGCGCAATAGCGCCGTGTCCTATGACGGCAGTTGGTTTACAGTGCTTGTGCATGTGTTTTAAAATATGCTTGATGGCAGGGTGGTCCCAAAAGTCAACAAGTGCAGCAAAACCACCTGGAATCAATAAGCCATCGACGGTTCCAAGGAATTCCTCGGTCATACGCTCAAGGCTTAGGGGCAATAGGAGTTGCGTATTCTCTTTAACGAGGACTTCGTAAAAGAGACGCTCGTCCTCGTTGACATCTGCTAACGAATGTGGGTCTATGAAGGGGGTATCGCCCTCCGGAGTTGCTATAAGAATTTGAAAGTCTTTTTGTCTCAGTTCCTTGACGGGAACTGCCAACTCTTTTAAATGATAACCCACTGAGCAGGGTGCTTCAGCGTTTGAGTTCATGAAGCGCGAGGAAGGTAAAATGACGAGTACATTTCCAGCAGACATAAGTAACCTCCTTTATTCGTGGTATTGTATATATATCCTATTGCGACAGGGATAAACTGCTGCTTTGGTCATTTTCGTGATATAATTGATTTAAGTACATCTTGCAGACGGAGTGCTATACTTATGCTCGGTCTAGAATACGGAGGCTATGATATGCTGGAAATCAAAATCCCGTCATTGGGACAGTTTACTTTTAAACATATTGTCTTTGATTTCAACGGAACTTTAGCAACGGATGGAGAACTTAGCGAGCAGGTCAAACAACGTTTGGAAGATTTGTCCATGAAAATGGAAGTCCATGTGTTGACGCTTGACAGTTATGGCACTGCAGCCAAAGCACTCAGAGAATTGCCTGTTCAGGTGGCGGTGCTGCCGAGTGGTCAAGGCACTGAGGAAAAGGGAAACTATATTCGCACACTAGGAGCGGATACCTGTATTGCCGTAGGTAATGGCAGCAATGATTGCAAAATGCTAAAAGAAGCTATGCTCAGCATTGCTGTGATAGGGCGAGAAGGTCTTTCTCAAAAAGCACTTAGGGATGCAGATTTGATATTTACCTGTATTGAAGATGTTTTTGACAGTATTGAAAATCCGACGCGTCTTG
>JBGSUZ010000247.1:0-13517 GCA_041753235.1 Acidaminobacteraceae bacterium | reverse complement strand
ATAAATCATTGGCATTGTGTCAGCATCATAATATGGAGACTCAGGGAAATATGTTTTTATTGGTAATTTGTCTTTCCAGAGTTTTGAAACATTAGGAATGAAATTCTCTGAGTAATCCAGTTCAGCATTTTTTAACGCAATAGTTGCGTTGTCATTTGAATGGAATAATAAATGCGTAATGTATTTCGGAGCAGGTAATTTTCCAAAAACAACTTTGCCCCAATAATCGTCATTTCTTTCGATTGTAATTTTTTGCTCATCATAAGAAGCAATTTTATACGGGCCTGAACCTATTGGGTTTTCATTAAAATAAGCGTTTAACTTTCCAATATCATGACCGTTTTCTGCTTCTATTTTTTCCCATATGTGTTTAGGATGAATTGGCACTCTCGTAAGTGCTTCCAAAGCCATGAGTCGGTTATATTTCACTTTGCTTAACTTGAAAAGCAGTGTATAGTCGTCAACTGCCACTATTTCGTCAATATGATTCCAATAATCCGACCAAACAACCGGGTAACGTTTGCTTAAATCAAATGTGTAGACCACATCCGCTGCTGTTACTGGTTCGCCATCGCTAAATTTTGCTGCATGATTCAATTTAACTTCAATATTATAATCGTCTTTCCACGCATATGATTCTCCAAGCAGTGGTTCAAGTTCTTCAGTTATTGAGTTATACATAAATAGCATTTCATAGACAAGACCATTACTTTGAATATTCACCGGCCAAGTTGGGTAACCCGTCAACCAATTGAAATTATCAGGAGCTCCCCAAGCCATACCAGTCACATAAAGGGTTTCTTTGCGTTCATCTGAAATTTTTTTAGGTTCTGGAGTGCTATTACAGCCCGCCATCAAACCGACCGATAGAGCTGTGATTAAGCATAAACTCATAATCTTTTTAAGTTTCATGTTGTCCCCCCTAATTTTAAGTACAGGTACCAACAGACTCTCTTTCAATTAACACCGGATCCAGTTTTATCACTATATTTCGGGTAATTTCACCTTTCATGATTTTCATGAGCGTCTCTACTCCTTTTCTACCAATTTCCTCAGACGGCTGTCTAAAAGTAGTTAGAAGCGGATGCAATTTTGTACAGAAAGGATGATCATCAAACCCTATAACCGATACGTCATCAGGCACCTTTTTTTCAAGTATCCTAAGCGCATCAATAACACCAAATGCAATGTTATCATCACTAGCAAAAATCGCCTCAGGCATTTTGTCATTAGACCATGACATAACAGCATCATAGCCCGTCGTTACGTCGAATTCGCCACGGTAGAATTTTTGAAGCGTAAGTCCTACTTCTTCTAAAGCTTTTTCAAGACCTTTAAGTCTTTCATTAGCAGACAGAATATAGTCTGGACCACCCACACAGGCAATTTTAGTAAAGCCCTTGTCTATGAAATGCTTGCCGGCTTCGTAGCCACCTTTGAAGTTATCCACCACAATAGAAGGTACTGTGTGCGGATAGACTTGATTGTCCATAATAACAAATGGTATCTTTTTCTTTTTCAGTGACATCACATAATCTTCTTCATAAAGAGGTGTTAAAATTAGAATGCCGTCCACTCTTTCCTGTTGAAATAGAAAGTTACTTCGGTCCGAAATATCTCCTACACTTGAATCGATAACACTTAATGCCAAAAAGTACCCTAATTTCTCCAGTTCTTCGTCTATCGTATGTACGATATCCATTAAAAATGGATCTTTTAAATCAGGAACTAAAAGCCCTATAACATTTGTCTTACCTCTTGCCAGATTTCTCGCTGCAGCGTTTGGCTGATAATCCAAATCATTAATTGCTTTAAGCACTTTTTGGCGGTTCGATTCTCGAACAGATGAAGCGTTGTTGATGACCCTCGACACTGTAACTACGGATACTCCAGCTTTTTTTGCTACATCGTATATACTCACTTTCATGGTTATCTCCTTGAACTATTTATGATTTTACATAAATAGTTTACACTATTTCTCCGTAGTCTTCCACTTTTCGCTAAAGTATAACCGCTTTCATTTAAAATCATATATAACACATATAATTTTGTCAATATGTTTTTGTCAGAAAATTATATTTTTAACTACAAACCTTTTATATAAATCGTTTAAAGCTATTTTATTTGCTTGTTTTTTATATTTGCATGCTATAAAAATGTATGCTAATATTAAAGCGATTAAACTTTAAGGCGGTGAAAAGATGAAAAGAAACATTAAGCTTGTTATCATTGGTGGTGGCAGCAGCTACACACCCGAGTTAATTGAAGGTATCATCCTGAAAAACGAATCTTTAAATGTCAAAGAAGTTGTATTAGTAGATTTACCAAGCGGCAAAGAAAAAGCTGAAATAATCACAGCACTTGCAAAACGCATGATTGCAGCGCATCATTTAGACATTGATTTAAAATTAACTTACAATGTAGAAGAAGCACTCCTTGATGCTGATTATGTACTTAACCAAATTCGGGTAGGTGGCTTATTCTCAAGAAGCACAGACGAGTCCATCCCACTCAAATATGGGCTGATAGGACAAGAAACTACTGGTGCAGGTGGCTTTTTTAAAGCACTTCGAACCATACCAGTCGTCGTAGACATAGCAAAAAAAATGGAGTTGCTATGCCCTAAAGCAACACTCATTAACTTCACTAACCCCTCAGGTATTGTTACTGAAGCCGTCATAAAAGCAACTCGTATTCGTTGCATAGGACTTTGCAATGTGCCCATTAATATGAAGCGTAATCTTGCAGAAATATTGGAGCTTGACCACACTCAAGTTGAAATGGACTTCCTCGGATTGAATCACCTTTCTTTTGTCACAGGATTTCATCACGCTGGAAAAAACCATTTAAGCAAACTACTAAATAATCCAGACGTCATAGATGAAGTTGTCGCAAATATTTCAGACATTCCTGTGACTACAGCACTTCTACAGACAATAAAAGCAATTCCATCACCTTATCTTAGCTACTACTTCTTCGAAGACCATATGCTATCGGAAGAACTTGAGAAGTTCAAAAACGGTATAACCCGTGCAACAGAAGTAATGTCTGTTGAAAAGGAATTATTTGCACTCTATAAGAATCCAGAGTTAAAAGAAAAACCAGAAGTACTCAGTCAAAGAGGGGGCTCACTTTATTCAGAAGCCGCTATTTCGTTAGTTGATAGCATTGAAAATAATCTTGGCGACTGCCATGTAATCAATGTGTTAAACAACGGCATTATTAAAGAACTTCCAGCAGACGCAGTGATTGAAACAACCTGTAAAATCACGCGCAACAGAACTTATCCTATTCTACAAGGTAAACTTGAAGAACCTATCCTCAGCTTGGTTCAAGCCGTTAAAGCCTATGAGTCTCTCACAGTTACGGCTGTGCTTGAAAACGATATTTCCCTAGCAAAAAAAGCGTTTTTAATTCATCCACTCGTACATGACTATAGCAAGGGATTAGCACTTTTTGACGAAATGTACGAAGCCAACAAAGCTTATCTAAATTTTTAAGGTGGTGAACAATACATGTACTATATTGGCATTGACGGTGGTGGTACAAAAACTAGAGGGTTGCTCGGCACCAAAGAAGGTCGCATTTTAAGCGATGTAACGCTTGGTCCCAGTAATCACCAACTTACCGGAATTAACAAAACTTTTGACGTCCTCTCGGAAATGATTATGCTTCTACTTTTAAGAGCATCTGTAAACCGTGAAGATTTAAGTTACCTATACTTAGGGCTATCTGGAGCAGATCTTGAGAGTGATTTTCAACAATTGAACGACTGCGTAAAACGAATTGTACCAGATATACCTTTTCTAGTTGAAAACGACACGTGGCCTATTCTTAGAAGTGGCCTTAAAAAGCCTTATGGTGTAGTCAGCATCTATGGTACTGGCGCTAATGCTGCTGTAATTGACTTAGATGGTAAAAAGTTTATCCTTAAATCGCTTGGATACCCACTTGGCGGTTTTGGCGGCGGGCATGAAATTGCTTTAGAGGCACTTCAATTTGCTTTTAGAGCCGAAGAAGGCACGTACAAACCTTCACGTTTGACGAAAGAACTGCCTGAATTAATGAACGTCGACAACATGGACGCGCTTTTAGAAAAACTATATCCTGAAAACCGCATACCTCACGAACAATATACTAAAATTCCACCACTTGTCTTCAAGCTAGCAGAATGCGGAGACGAAGTCTGTATCGAAATACTGGAGCAGTTCGGCAAGGTCCAAGGGCAAATGGTGTCTTCAGTTATTAAAAAAGCCAATCTTGAATCACCAATCCCAATCGTACTAGGTGGGAGCATTCATGAAGTTAAAGACAATCATTTTTCAAAGGCTTTCATGCTTGAACTGTCTAAACTGCAATCCAGCTTTGACATCATCCACCCTTCGTACCCCCCCGTTGCAGGTGCTTTTTTAATGGCTCTTGATCAGGCAGGTACAGTTGACAACCACGTATATGCAAATTTGGAGAATTATTTTAATGAATGTTAACGTATTTGAAACTTTAGAAGATGCTTGTCACGAAGCCGCCTACCATATAGAGGCACTCATTAATCGCAAACACAATGCTGTTTTAGGGCTTGCTACAGGTAGAACTCCGTTAAAACTTTATGAAAAGATCATTCATTTGCATAAACAAGGCCTAAGTTTTAAAGACGTCACGACTTTTAATCTAGATGAATACTATGGCCTTTCCGAGAACCATCCGGACTCATACCGCAGGTATATGGCAGAAAACCTATTTAACCAAGTGGACATAAAAGAAGAAAATACGTTTATTCCTTCAACCACTTATGGTTCCCACATACGAGCCGGTTCAGAATACGACGCACTTATAATCGAAAAAGGTGGTATCGACCTTCAAATTCTCGGAATTGGCATTAATGGTCATATAGGCTTTAATGAACCGAGTACAGCATTTAGACTAAACACACACCTAACTGCACTTTCTAAAGAAACAATGCACGTAAACAAAAATATTGTACAAGAATCCATGCCGACACAAGCTATTACAATGGGTATCCAATCTATTTTCAAAGCAAAGTCAATCATTATACTTGCGAGTGGTAAAGAAAAAGGTAATATCATAAAAAAAGCTTTAAATGGTTTGATTACACCTGAAATCCCACTCTCTATTTTAGCACTCCACCCAAATGTGCTTTTGTTTGTCGATAAAGCGGCCTATGCGGTTATGACATCTGATGAAGACATGCCACCGACCCTTCCCTCTCCCATACCTAACAAAGCACTTTCTATTCGATTAAATTTCTAAAAGGCCCCCAAAAAATATTTCATATTTTTTGGGAGCCTTTTTTCTTATAACACTAAAATGACTGTTATCCCATTTAAGTTTCCCGAACGTGAAAAATGGGTAAAAAAATAAAAATACGTATATAGGAGGCCAACTGTGAAGAAAAATCCGCTACTTATATTTGTAGGTGTTTTGGGTACAATTGCAGCCATTGTAGCTGTATGTTACGTACTAACTACAAGACAATCCGTTCAAATAATACAACCTCAAGCTGTCGCCATTAAAACGGACATACCGATGCGCAAGTTGCTGATTGTGGATTCTCAGGAAGGCAACCCCTACGACCAAGTTCGCTCTGCACTCTTAAAAAACCTAGCTGAACAAGGTTATGTGGAAGGTAAAAATTTAGAAGTAACCATGTATTTTATTGGCAATGACCTACAAGAAGGCGAAAAAATATTACAAAGTGAAAAAGATAAACAGTATAATGTCATTTTTGTTGGTGGGACAGTTGCTACTATTGCTGCAAAAAATGTTTTACTCGGCGATAAAGCACAAAACGTGGTCTTTGCCTCCCCTACAGACCCCGTTGGCATAGGTGTTATTAAAGATTTTGACAGTAAACCCTTTTCAAATTTTACTGGGGTTTGTTATCCAGTGCCTGTTGAATCTCGGTTGCGGTTTCTTCAAAAGTTAATGCCTAAGGTGAAAACAATTGGTCTTATTTATGCAGATATGCCTCAGTCCATCAGTTATAACAAGTGGCTCACCAATGAAATTGAAAATAACCCTGAATTCAAAGACTTAAAAATTATATTTAGAAAAGTACCACTCATCACTGGTGAAGACGGTGATGCAACGATGGCGAATCTTGCCATTAACCACGTTAAAGAACTCGACTCACAAGTTGATGTATTTATTAAGCCCTGCGATCAAATGGGTACTCGAAAACAACTTTCAACGGCAGTGTATACAACTGCTACAAAACCACTCATTGGTCTTGTTAGAGACGACGTTATGGACCATTGGGGTGCTACTGCAACCATGTACCCCTCTCATGAAAGTATTGGTAAACAAGCTGCTGTAATGGTTGTATCTATTTTTGAAGGTAAAAATAGCAGCGACATAATACCTGAATGGCCTAAAGGATTTGGACTCGCTTTTGATATGAACAAAACCCAAGAATTTGGTATAGACGTACCTACAGAAATGCTGCTAATGGCTGGTGAAGACATCGTCAAGTAACCTCATTTTTATTCAAGCTTGGTAGAATAGTCATACGAAAGGACAGGATGATGCTATGAAGCTCAACAAAAAAATTCTATTGGTAATCGTTACAGTTGTATTCATCTCACTGTTAACTGGTTCCTTGGTCAATATCGCTTCGTTTAAAAAGAGCTACACGGACGCTTTAGTTACAGGCAGTTATGGCCTCGGCTTAAGCCTTAATTCCATCATCTCCGGGTTTCTCGACCTTGACCTGCCATTAGACTCCCTTTCAGGAATGAATAAACGCTGCAAGGAAACTGTTGAGCAAAATCCTAACATTACCTATTGCGGTATTGCCGACCTTAGTGGTCGTGTCCTTTACCATAATAACCCCGAAATGGTTGGTTTGTTTTTTAACGACGACTTCATGAAAAACAGCATAGCCGCAACTGAACCCATCACCCAACTTTACAAACGTTTTGACGAACAAGACTACTACGATGTTACCATTCCTATATTTGACGGTAAAAAACAACATGTTGGACTTATTCGTCTGGGCTTTTCCACCAAAATGGTTGATGAAAAAGTGCTCCGTGCTATCCTAGTGGTTGCAATCAATTTTGCAATATCATTTATTGC
Organism: Acidaminobacteraceae bacterium; assembly: GCA_041753235.1. Taxonomy (GTDB): domain Bacteria; phylum Bacillota; class Clostridia; order Peptostreptococcales; family Acidaminobacteraceae; genus JBGSUZ01. Next base: position 6,422 of record JBGSUZ010000247.1, on the reverse strand, counting down.
CATTGCTGTACTCATAAATTACTTTCTTTCCCGCATTATATTAAAGCCAGTAGAGACACTTTCACGAAAAGCTGAAGAAATTGCTAACGGTGACTATACCGTACAAGTTCCCATCGTCAGTGATGATGAAATTGGTAGTCTGTCCAAAACATTTAATAGAATGGTGCGAACCGTTAAGGAACAAATGGATGCTGTTGAGAATGCCAATAAGGAATTACGAGTACATAAAGATCACCTAGAGGAACTTGTGTCTGAACGTACCACTGAACTTTTAGAAGCAAAGGAGCAAGCTGAGTCAGCAAATCGAGCTAAGTCTCTTTTTCTTGCAAACATGTCTCACGAACTGCGTACGCCACTTAATGCAATACTTGGTTTCACTAAAATTATATCCAAAGACGAAACCATGCTCCAAAAATCGAGAGAAAATCTTGCTATCGTTCTTAAGTCTGGTGAACATTTACTAACACTCATTAACGATGTTTTAGATTTAGCAAAAATAGAATCTGGGAAAATTACTTTAGATCCATCTAACTTTGATCTTGGCGAATTGCTGAACGACCTTGTCGTGATGTTAAAGGGGCGTGCTGAAGCAAAAGGACTAGAACTGTCTATTGACCAAACCTCATCTTTTCCGCGTTTCGTGCGGGCAGACCAATCAAAACTTCGTCAGATTATTATTAATATTGTTGGCAATGCTATCAAGTTTACCGAACAGGGCAGTATTAAGATTCACCTATCTGTTTTGACTCTTACAGTTGGCTCTAAAAGTAAATTGCTCTTTGAAGTAACAGATACAGGTTCCGGCATTGCAGCGGAGGAATTGGAACATATTTTCCAGCCTTTTGAACAAGCAATGGTCGGTAAAAATATTCAAGAAGGCACTGGATTAGGCCTAGTCATTACAAGGGAATACGTTAAAAGACTCGGCGGTGAAATATCCGTCGACAGTGAACTAGGTAAAGGTTCTACTTTCCGCTTCACCATCGCTTACGAGCCTGTTTCTATTGAAAATATAGCACCGTGTATAACGTCTGACAAAAAATTGATTAGTGCTATGAACGCAAAAGGTTACCAAATATTGATTGTTGAGGATCAGCTTGAAAATCGTTTGTTGCTTATAGAACTACTAGAACCGCTCGGTTTTGTACTACGCGAGGCACTCAACGGACTTGAAGCTCTAGAAATTGTTAAAGATTGGCATCCAGACCTTATTTTGATGGATAGGCGCATGCCACTCCTAGATGGGCTAGAAACGGTAAAAAGACTGCGTCAAATGGAGCTCTATAAGACGATTCCTATTATAGCGGTTACAGCACATGCTTTTGATGACGAACAGCATGAAATGCTAGATGCTGGTTGCAGTGCGTTCCTCCGAAAACCATTCAGAGAAGTTGAACTCTACACTGCAATAGAAACTGCTCTTGGCATTGAATTTAATTACACAGATTTAGAACCAGCCACCGAACTAGACACAAGTACCCTCTCTCACGAGGACATCTCCACACTGCCGACACAGTTAGTGGCTGAATTGCAGCATACAGTAATAACTGCCAATCTTGACGCCATGCTTGAGTGTATTGTTAAAATTGAGCAACATAACCCTCAAACCGCAACCCTTTTGAAGGACTTAGCACTTCGTTATGAATATGAACGCATGTTGGACATTTTACAATAGGAGGTCTGTATGAATCAAAGTTCAGTTATTGAAATTACATCCAATATTATGATTGTCGATGATCAGCCAGCAAACCTTAAAGTACTTTCAGAAATTCTAAAAGAACGCGGATATACGGTAAGACCCGTACCAAGCGGTAAATTAGCATTAAGTGCTGCAACACTAGAGGCACCAGACTTATTCTTATTGGACATTATGATGCCCGACATGGACGGCTACGAAACCTGTAAACGACTTAAGGAAATACCTGCCATTAAAGATATACCCGTTATTTTTATCAGCGCCTTAGACAACACTGACGGTAAAGTAAAAGGATTTGAAGCCGGGGGCGTAGATTACATCACGAAGCCTTTTGAATCTACTGAGGTTTTAATGCGCGTTGATAAACACTTAGAGTTACACCACCTTCAAAAAAAACTTGAGTTTCAAAACAATGAACTTACCACCACGCTAGATAAGCTTCGAAACACACAACAACGCTTAATAGAATTTAAAAAAATGGCGGCACTGGGCATCATTGTAATTGGTATTGCACACGAAATCAATACCCCTGTAGGCAATGGTCTTACAGCCTCATCATTTTTGAACAAGATTGCCCTCAATGCAAAAGCCCTTTTTGACTCGAATGAGTTCAACCCTTCTGTTATGGAAGATTATATGGATCAGATTGTTGAAAGTACCGATATCGTCTTTAGCAGCTTTGACAGGGTTGCAAAATTGATTGAGAAATTTAAGTTAATTTCTGTTGATCAGCCTAGTGAAAATATTCTATTATTCAATATGTTGAATCAAATCAACAAAGCAGTACTTTTCCTCAATCCCACCCTAAGGGATCCGTTAAAAAAATTATGTATTGAATGCGACCCAGAAGCTGAACTTATTAGCGACCCCACTGCCATTACACAAATTATAGAACAGTTAGTTGAAAATTCGTTTAAACACGCCTATGCAAATGAAGTTTCTGGCAAAATCACTATTCGATTCGAGCAACATGACAACGAGGACTTGCTCATTTTCTCTGACGACGGCAAAGGCATAGATCCCGTTATTATGCAGAATCTTTTTGACCCATTCATTACTTCTAGCAGAGGTGTTGACGGCGGTTTGGGTCTAGGCCTGCATATTGTCTACAACACGGTTGTCTGGCGTCTTCAAGGCACTATTGACTGCAAAAGCAATCTAGGCGATGGAACCATTTTTACCATCAGCATCCCTAAAATTCGAACATAGCGCTAAAATTGTATTATAATAGCACTAGATCGTTTAAAGGAGGCCCCCATGAACAGAAGAGAAATTGACCTAGAAAATTGGCCTAGAAAAGCCCATTATGAGCATTTTGTACATATGTCCTATCCACATTTCAGCGTAACCGCAGACTTAGATGTAACCAATTTCGTTGCTTTTACAAAACAAAATAAACTGTCCTTTTTCAGGACAATGCTTTATTTGACGACACGAGTCGCTAATGAGTTTGAACCATTTCGCCTCAGAAGCATAGAGGGCCATGTGTATGTGTATGACGCCGTTCACCCCTCTTTCACCCACTTGCTCCGCGAAGACCTTTACAGCTATATAAGAATTAATTATCAACCCAATTACAAACAATTTGTAAAAGACATAGAAACTTATATTGAATCCCACCAAGGGGAAGTCGATATAGAAGACCGCACAGATATTAACGAGCTCATTTTTGTAACTTCTTTGCCATGGCTCAAATTCAACGACATACAGCATCCTATTGGTATGGATCCAGTTGACTCAATCCCTCGAATTTGCTGGGGTAAATATGAAGAAGACTTCAAAGGCAGACTCATGATGCCACTCTCGGTTCAAGCCAATCATGCGCTAATGGATGGTTTACATATGAGTCAGTATTTCTTGAAGCTCGAAGAGATGTTAAAATCGCCTGAAATGGTGATTGTATTATAATTTTTTAACGACTGTTACTTAATGGAATTTTACTGCTTGCTGATACTTAAATCAACATTGTAGTTCGGTTTTAAAAAACCGTCGTTATCCTCTACTTTTATTTCTACGGCAATAAGGGTTTCGCCATTTTTAACCTTTGCCATGTCCGCTATACGTGTGACCTTACCTTTATAAGTTTTTGACCGGTCAGCTACTGGTACAATGTCTACCAATGCACCGAGTTGAATCTCAGCAATAAAGTCTTCTGTGACATCGGCTTCCACTATTAGCGCATCTAAATCCGCTATTGTGCAAAGTTTTTTAGCGCTGGTTAGAAGTGCACCTTCTTCATAGCCGATGTCATAAACAACGCCTTTTTCAAAAGGCGATACTACTTGGTTTCCCTTCATATAGGCAGATTTTAATTTGTTTTTCATATGCTCTAGTGTAAGGTTAGTCGCTGTGGCTTGCAGGTCTTTAATGCCCACAGTACTGCTAACACCCTGTTTGCTTTTTTCGTATAGCGCTATATCCTTTTCCAAGTTTGTTTTGGTGTTTAGTTTTTGATCGTAATTCAGCTTATACTGGTCATATTCCGCTTGCGACATAGCACCTGAGGCCAGCAAAGATTTTGCGTCTTTATAAGTCTTATCCGCTTGCGCTAGGGTGGTTACTGCTAATTTTAGGGAATCTTGTAGCTTTTGGTAGTTCAAATCGCCTGAGAGTCCCAAACTGGTTTCGCTTAAAATTTTTGCTTTTTCTTTGCCCGATATTTGCAGTTCAATATCTTTTGATTTAATTTGAAGGTTGTAGTCGTCTAAGTTAAGTGTTGCAATGGCTTCGTTTTTAACCACTTTTTGTCCTTCACTGACAATCAGAGTTTTTAAGTTTGCCGGAAAATCTAGCACTATATCTAATACGTTGGTAGACTTTACAACACCATACGCTTCCACAGTCTTACTTACGACTTCTGTCTGTGTGGTTTTATTTTGTTCCTCAGTTGAACACGAAGTTGCCGCTAGACTAAACAGAATTATAGCAACTAGGGGCAAGCCTTTATCTAATTTTCTCTTTCCTAAAATACGCCTCATTAGCACCAAACACTCCCATCTCTCACTTGAATAATTCTATGTCCATATGCCGCCGCCTCATTTGAATGCGTTACTTGAACAATTGTCTTATGCTGTTCTTTATTGATTCTTTCAAGTAACTCCATAATTTCTGTACCTGTTTTAGAGTCCAAATTGCCTATAGGCTCATCTGCTAATATGATATCTGGTTCGTTAATTAAAGCTCTTGCAATGGCAACCCGTTGCTGCTGCCCACCAGACAGTTCTCTTGGCGTGTGTTTCCTCCGATCTCCAAGCCCTACTATAGCTAGAATATCGCTTAACTTCTGCTCATAGGCTTTAATTTTATGACCGTCTAAAAGCACTGGCAACAGTATGTTTTCTTCTACTGTCAAATTTGGAATGAGGTTATAAAACTGAAAGACGAAACCGACTTGTCTGCGCCGCATTATACTTTGCTCTTTGTCCTGCATGCTGGCAAGCTCTGTGCCTTCAATTAAAATACTGCCCGATGTAGGATGGTCTAGCCCACCTAGTAAATAAAGCAAAGTACTTTTCCCTGAGCCAGATGGCCCCATGATAGAAACGAACTCGCCCTTTCTTATTTCAATGTTGATGTCTTTAAGCACTTCTACTGCGACGTCTCCCATGTGGTAGGTTTTATATAATTGATTTGTTTTTACAACGATTTGTGACGCATCCATCGTATCACCTCTATTCATATTTAATTGCCTCAATAATATTGAGTTTAGAAGACTTCATTCCCGGCCATGCAGTTGCAATAAAAGTAATTAGCATACCCACCACAACTGCCATTGCAAAGAGTAGCGGGTCATAATGGATTGGAATAGGCCCCGCCATAGCTGGTAGTAAAAACGGGATGATATACAAGAATATAAGTGCTAACAATATGCCACCGAGGCCCCCTATTAAGCCACTGGCGGCGGCTTCAATCATGACCATTTGAAACACCTGTTTCTGGCTCATGCCAACGGACTTAAACACCGCTATGGAACGTTTTCTTTGAATGAAACTGATTAGCAAATTATTTAAAACGCCAAAGACGCCTATTACCATAGCTAGACCCGAAAACCCGGACAGTATGGTGAATATTTGGCTGTTCGAAGTGCTGTTTAAAAGTTCTAAATTTTCCTTCGTTTCTACAAAAGGATCTTTTTGATTTAACTTAGTCTTTATGCGTTCTGCAACGGCGTCTGGGTCATCTGTTTTAACATATATGTCGTCAAATTTTGAAACGCCAAAATCCATTTTAATGTGTTTGGCTGAAATGAGTCCAAATTTGCCATTATTGATAAGCGTTTCACTAAATCCGATTATTTTATAGGGTCTGTCGCCACTATCTGTTTTAAAGATTATTGTTTCCCCTAGCTTGACACCTAATGTGACACGGTTTGCATCGCCTAAAATAATGTTTCTGCCGCTTTCTAGTTGCTTGAGCAGATTTTCTGGTATAGGTGCGTTGTAGAAGTCTGCATACTTGGTCGTATCAATGCCGCGAATAAGGTTGAGGCGTTTTTGGTTTGTATTCGCTACTTCTACTTGGTGAACTGCGTAAGTGGGCATTATATCTTTCACACCTGGTGTCGAACGAATAGACTGAGCTATGGTGTTGTTTGCATTATCTACGTAGCACCAAACCTCAAAATTAAAATCTTTATAGGCTTTTCCTACTTCCACTTGGACACTGGTGCTGACTGTTTGGATCATGAGAATGCCTGACATGCCCACTGCAAGCAGTGTAATATTTG
>JBGSUZ010000246.1:0-3713 GCA_041753235.1 Acidaminobacteraceae bacterium | reverse complement strand
TCCCTCTATGTCAATTGCCTTGATCTGTCCATCCTTCGAAGCCCCTAGCGTTACTTTAATGCGCATGGCGTGTCTGGAATTGGTCGCCCGAAAGACTTCGCGGCGGGTGTAAACAATTTTAGCAGGCTTTCCAGTCAAAAGCGTGACCAGTGCAGGGAAAAATTCCGCATTGGCAGTTTGTTTAGCGCCAAAACCGCCGCCTACACGGGGTTTTATCACCCGAATTTTACTCATAGGCAAGTTGAGGGCGGTAGACAAAATACGGCGTACATGGAAGGGGATTTGCGTCGAACTGACGACCACAAGGCGGTCGTAGGTATCCTTGTACGTATAACAGCGCTGGGTTTCCATCATGCCTTGTGCTTGAGCTTGTGTGTAATAAGTGTTCGTGAGAACTTCGTCACAGGTAGCCATCACTTCTGAGGACTCTCCAACAGACCACTGGGTTTGGTATACCGTATTTTGTGTTTTGTCATAACCTACGCTAAGTTGTGCATAGGCCTCAAGTTCTGGGTGTACCAAAATGGGAGATTTATCAGCAAGTTCATAATCGAGCAGCGGTTCTAATACCTCATAATCGACTTTTATGAGTTTCATGGCTTTCAGCGCTGCCGCTTCATCCGTCGCCGCTATAATCGCTACTGCATCCCCAATATGCCGAACGTATTCGTCTAAAATGTAAGTGTCTAAAGGGGAGAGTTCAGGCCAGCACTGACCTGCTCGGGTATGCGGTATTTTTTCTATGTTTTCGTGGGTCAATATGAGCGCCACGCCGGGTACTTTTTGAGCAATTGTCGTTGAAATGGTGCGAATTTTTGCAAAGGCATGAGGGCTTCTAAGGACTTTAACAATTAAGGCATTGGCTGGCGCCAGATCGTCGGTATAGAGTGGGGTGCCCTTTACCAAAGCTGGCCCGTCAATTTTTGAAATCGATTGATTAACGATTTTCATGCGCGATCACCTCGAAATATTTATTAATGGCCCTTAGCTGGCCCTCATAACCTGTACAGCGACATAAGTTGCCGTTTAAATGCATTTTTATGGTTTCTTCACTTGGGGTTGACTCCAAGCTTTTTAAGTAAAGAATATTCATAATGAGTCCAGCACTACAGTAACCACATTGCTCTGCGCCTTCTGCCACAAGCAGTTGACCAATTTGCTCTGCTTCTGGTCCTGCGCCTTCAAGGGTAATCAGGTTCTGTCCCTCAGCCGTAATGCTAAAAATCATGCAGGAAAGAACGGCCTTACCATCTCTATGAATGGTGCAAGCACCACAATTACCCGTGTCACAGCCTTCTTTGACACTCAGGTAGCCAAGTCGGCGAAGCGTTGCGGACAGACGTTCTTCTGGAGAGACATCTATGCGGTGCATTTGTTGATTAACACTAAGTTGAATTAACATGTTAGGACCTCCTCGCATAGGGTTTCTAGCAGGGAACGGCATATTAGCCGTCTATAGTCTGCGGAAGCTAAATAATTGCTGCCAAAGGTAAGTTCTTGGGACAGAATCTCTGCTGAAATGGCTAAGGTCTCAGCATTTAAACCATGTTCATTCATATAGGCCATGGTTTGATAAGCCAACTGACAGCGCTGAGGTCTGGCACCAACCGCAATGCGGTACTGGTCGCCTGTTTTACTAATTGCCATATTGAGCAGGGAATAGTCGCCGAAGGAATTTCTAAGAGCTGTGAAATTAGCCCAGTCAACGCGGCGGGGGAGCTGTAAATGGGTCACAAAGTCTTTACCGTCTACACCGTGAGCAAAATAATCTTCTAAACTCAGCTGGAGACCGCTGGCAAAATGAACATCGCCACCAAGTGCTAAAAGCGCGGTGTTGAGGTCTGAGAAGCCGTAACGAGAATAGACGGTAGCGCCTACTGTGACTAAATTCCGAAACTGGACGCCTATAATATCTTGAACGGATTTTTGAAGCATCCGGTGGTAGTCATTATTGAGTAACTCAGCACGTTCTAAGTCGCCAAAGGTGACACTGGCGCCAATGCGGTGAGCGTCATCGCTTACAGAAATTTGGTTAAGACCTAGCTTCCTAAGGTCAATGGCAGGGTCTACTGACTTTGAACCCATTCTAAGGTAAGCACAGCCTCCAAGTATGGCTGCATTCTTTTTCTGTTTCAGGAGTTGATAGGCTTCTTCAATGGTATCGGGTTGAACATAATGTTTAATGGTTATCATGGGAAGTTCCTTTCTGCACAGAGCGCCTGTAAAAGTAGGGCGTATACTCACAAGTTAAGGGCAATCACAGGGAAGTCCTGCAATTGCCCAATGAGGTTATGCTTCCATTTCTGTTTCAGTAATCGTTTCAGTCACGCAACTTGCTTTAGCAACTTCTCTAGGGAAAATAACATTAAGAATCAAGGCGATGAGACCGCATGAAACCACCGCATCTTCAAGGATAAATCTAAGCACATATGGCAAGTTAGCAATTGCTTCAGGAACGGCGCCAAAGCCTAAACCTAAACCAAGGGAAATGGCAAGTACCATTGTGTCTCTAGAGCCAAGGCCTTCCCGAGTGACCATTTTTATACCACTGATGGTAATCATGGCAAATACAATAATAACGGCACCACCAAGAACACTAGCAGGCATAGCGGCACAAATTGCGCCAAACTTAGGGAATATACCTGCGATGATTAAAAAGACAGCACCTGTTGCAACGCAGAAACGGTTCATGACCTTTGTCATAGCAACAATGCCGGCGTTTTGTCCATAAGCTGTGTTTGGCAGAACGTTAAAAACGGCAGCAAATGCAGAACCAACAGCGTCTGCTAAAACGGCGCCAGACATTTCATTTTCAGTCGCTTCTCTATTTTCCCCTGCTAAAGTAATGCCAGAGATGTTACCAAGAGTTTCTAAACCGACGACTAAGTAAACGGCAGCAAATTTAAAAATAGCGTCCCAGTGGAAAGTCATGCCGTATTTTAGCGGCATCGGAATGGAGAGAAGCGGTGCAGTGGCAACGGCTTCAAAAGAAATTTTACCCATAAAGATAGCCATGATATAGCCAATCACAAGGGCAATCAACACAGAGGATAGGTTGAGCAGGCCTTTTGTAAAGCGCTGAAGCACAATGATAATAGTGAGTACGGTAAAGCCTAAAATCAGGTTTTGCGCAGAGCCAAAGTCCTTTGCACCTACGCCGCCGGCAAAGTATTTAATGCCAGTTGGCATAAGCGACAGACCAATGGCAATTAGCACAACGCCTGTAACAAGCGGTGGGAAAAATTTTCTAAGCGGGCGAATAAAAATACCCATTAGTATTTCTGCAAAAGCGCCAATAAAAGAAGCACCCAGTATACCAGAAAGGCCGTAATTTTTACCAACGGCAATGGCAGTTGGCACGAAGGCGAAACTCGTTCCCATGACCAGTGGGAGTTTAGCGCCTATGCGACCAATGGGATAAAGCTGAATCATTGTAACAATACCTGAGACAATCATGGCGCATTGAATCATAAATGTTTTTTGTTCGAGCGGCAAATCTAAAATGCTGGCAATGATAATGATCGGTGCGATGTTGCCTGTAAACATGGCGAGAACGTGTTGTAGACCCAGTGGAATAGCAACGCGAAGCGGCGGCTTGCCATCGAGCTGGTAAATCAGATCATTTTCTTTCATAATGTTTCCCCCTCTTTTTTTGAATGATTAATGCGTTTTCAAGAACCGCTGTCAATGGTTTAGAAAACAAAAAAAGCTGG
>JBGSUZ010000245.1:0-5762 GCA_041753235.1 Acidaminobacteraceae bacterium | reverse complement strand
ATACGTGAGGCACTGTCGAGTAGTGCGTTATTTGCCATTTCCATAGCTCGGGAGAGTTCATCTACCTCCAAGAGCCCTGTAGAACTTAATTGAATAGGCAGTTCCTTTTCGCTGTCTCTGACTTGTTTGGCAAGACGAAGTATTGGTTTAGATAGGCGGTAACTAATTAAAATACCGCCTAAGACCCCTAAAATAGCAGCGGATACAATAGAGGCTAATAATATTTGCTTAATTCGGTTCACGTAACTCAGTAAGCTGCTTTCTGACATGAGACCAACCAAGTACCATTCTTCCTTTTTAAAAGGCGAATTTTCAGCAGAAAGCCCTATTTGAGAAATACAGGCGTAAAGTGGCTCTTTGCTGTTATGGTGGCTAAGTGTGTAAATATTTTGATTTGAGTCGAGTGATTTGAGTTGAAGGGGTTCATCGGTTATGAGCATGCGTTTTTGAAGTGCACCGTGGGTAACTATAGGCACTAAGGGTTGCTTAGGGTCATTTCTATACGCAAGCAAGAAACCTAGCGAATCCTTTGGTTGAAGATCGGTAGCGGGCATGTTTTGAGCCATATAACTAACGGCAATTTCAACGCCAATAATGCCTCGTAACTGCTTGTTTTCGTCAAATAGAGGCATGGTATAAGTCATGATGGGCACATCTGTATCAAATAGACGAAATGGCTTACTCCAATAGCCTAATAACTTTGAATGGGTGGATAGTGCTGCATTTTGAAATGGTTTTAAATAGAAGTCATTAAGCGACTTGGTTCGAGACAAGCCGTAGTCCCAATATTCGTCTAAGGGCATTCTGTACGACTTTGCAAGGTCTGATGGGCCGAGCAGCATGTATAAGTCCCCATTGCTGTAGTCATTCAGTAGTGGGTCATAGTCACGCAAATAGAGGGCAGGCAGATTGGGACTGGATGAATATTCTTCGTTGAGAATAATAAATACGCCAGTCGTTTGAGTCGTTCGAAGCATATCGATGAGATTGTCCATGACACCTGAAAAATATTGTTCACTGGTATCGCTTTCGGACAATTGGGCAGATATTTCAGAGACATAAGGGTCAATATTGGTCCATCTGTTTTTCATTTCTCGTTGGATATAGCTGTTGCGATTAGAGACTTTCTCAAAAAATGATTGATAGGCATTTTCTTCTGCGCGTTGAAGAACCCCACCGCCAATCATAAAAATAGTCATCAGTACGGCTTGGGCTATAACTATAAGAACCACAAAAAAGGTAAGCTTATAGACAATAGATTGTTTTTGAAGTTTTCTGCGCATCATAGTTTGTTCCTCGCTAATAGTCCTAATTCATGATTTTTTTGGCTTCGCTGAGAAAGTCTTGATACCATGCGTCAAAGTTTTCTGTTGAAGAAAGTTCTGCTATGACATCTGCTCTGGATTCTCCTGCGGAAACGCGTTTATCTAACAGTGCTAAGTCTTTTTCTACTTGCTGCCAAAGATGGGTTTCGAGCAGGCCACGCATTTCATAACTGCCTGAAAATGGCTTGTTGTTATAAAACTCATAATGCTCAAACATGTCTATGGTTGTGACCATTGTTTTGTAAATGGTTGGGTTGTTAAGTTCAGCTGCATCTAGTGCGGGTAATATAACTGGCTCGCTTATTGACTCTGTTTTCGATGGAAAATAGCCAGTGGATACTGAAAATTTAACATTTTGTGTTGGTTCAGTAAACCATTTTAAAAATTCAGCTGCTGCATATTCGTGTAAATGGTCACTTTTCGCAATGCATAAGCCAGCACCTTGTTGTATAGCGACAGGTTTGCCTGCTTTAAAATGCGGGTAAGGCAGTGTCAAAGATTCTACAGGAATGGATTGCTGGCCCGATGAAATTTCTCTTGGAAAGTAGGCAGCGCCTGCTGTTGAACCTGTATAGGTTAAGATGGTCCCCGTTTTTGCATCGTCTGAACTATAACGCCCCGTTTTTGTAAAATAGCCATTTAAGTAAGGTACATAAAAAGTTTGCCAGATTTTTTCTGCCAAGGCTGGTGAAAAATTAAGTTTTACCCCATCTTCGCCATACTGGTAGAGTTCTGTTCCAAGTTGCATGGCGGCGGTTAGCATAAAGTTTGCGTTTGCATCAATGCTGAAAAAGCTTTTACCTGTTTGCTCATAATAAAGTTTAGATGTTTGAATGAGGTCTTCCCAAGTTAGTAAGTTTGCTTCAGTCAGCTTATTTTTAGCAGCAAACGGTTCCCAAACGGTCTTATTAAGATAAAGGTTTTCAGAGGATTTGGCAATAGGGACAATTTTAAATTTACCATCCTCAGTAAAACGACCTTCCTCTAGAAAAGCAGGGTAATAAGTTTTAAGTTCATCCTCAGTAAAATAGGTTTCTAAATTGACAAGCGGTGTTACTTGGTGAATGCGGTAGGCGTTGTCAGGATAGGAAGCAAAAATGTCTGGAATCGGCTGTGAACCTATGGTTTTATTGGCAGCGTCATAGACCGCATCCGCTAACTTTTGAACGTCACCAAGGCTTTGGGCGTCTACGACAATCCCTTTTTCCACCCCAACTGTTTCGTTGAATTCATTGACAAGGTTATCAAAGTTATCTTTTATATGACCATTATAGTAGTGCCAAACCATCACGGTAACAGGTTTTGAAGGGTCTAGCGGACTCGCATCTGGATTTGTGCTACAACTGATACTTGTAAGTGACAGCGCTAGAATTATGAGTATAGATAAGTATTTTTTCATAAGTAAACCTCCTTAGCTATGATTGTATCATGCAGACACCATATAGATTATGCTATATATTATCTGCAATATGATTGACGAATAATGAGTAACGTGGTAATCTAAATATATCAATTGAATACAATTAAATTTTATAAAATCAACAAAAGTAATCACTGTTTTTATTAGGAGGCAACGATGAACCCATATGAGTATTTAAAACTTGAACACCAACTGTGTTTTTCGCTATATGCGGCCTCGCGAGAAGTGATTAAGCTTTATAAGCCGTTTTTAGACCCCCATGGTCTGACTTATACCCAGTATCTTGTTATGTTAGTCTTGTGGGAAGAAGAAAAAACGGCATTTAAAGACTTAGGACAAAGGCTCCACCTAGATTCAGGTACATTGACACCAGTGCTAAAAAAATTGATTGCTATGAATTTGGCTATTAAATATAGAAATCAGGAAGATGACCGGAACGTCACCGTTGAACTAACAGCAGAAGGCAAGGCGCTGAAGGAAAAGCTGGTTTCGGTACCGGAAGCCGTATTTTGCAAAGTAGGCAGTGAGGCAAATTCACTACAGACCCTTAAGGTTCAGCTCGACCAATTATTGAATCAATTGACTGAAAAATAAAGCTATAACTTAAATGAGAAAGGATGATTTATATGAGTTTTTATGATTTTAAAGCAATGGATATTGATGGTGAAGAAATTGAGATGAGTAACTACAAGGGCAAGGTTGTTCTCGTAGTCAATACAGCAAGTAAATGCGGGTTAACACCTCAATTCAAAGACTTACAGGCATTATATGAAAGCTATCAGGCTCAAGGGTTGGAAATACTTGGTTTCCCATGTAATCAGTTTGCCAATCAGGAAAGCGGTTCAAGTGAAGAAATTAGCCAGTTTTGTCAATTTAACTACGGGGTAACCTTTACCATGTTCGAGAAAATTGAAGTCAATGGCGAAGGTGCGGACCCTCTTTATCAATACCTCAAAAAAGAAAAGAAGGGGCTTATAACAAGCGAAATTAAGTGGAACTTTGAGAAATTCCTCATCGACCGCGAGGGCCATGTCGTGAAGCGCTTTGCCCCAACAACTTCCCCACTCAAGTTAAAAAAAGATATTGAAGCATTATTGAAGTAAAGTAAATGCTATTTATAAGCTAATTGTATTAAAGACACTCCCAAAGGGTAAAAGGAATAAGGGTATAACCATTTTAGTTTATAAATATCGTTTGTGACAAAGGGGAGGACTTTATGAGACTTATAATCATAGGCAATGGCATTGCAGGTCTGTCAGCTGCAGAAGCATTTCGCAAAGTGGACACGGAATCGGAAATTATTCTGCTGAGTCAGGAGCCTTATTTAACGTATCAGCGTATTAAGTTATCTCATGTGCTCGGCGAGGCTAGTTTTACTGATACGTCGTTGCTGGTAAAACCTGAGAGTTGGTATGCGTCTCAAAAAATAGAAGTTCGACTGAGTACAGAAGTCATTGGCATTGACTATAACGCCAAGCAAGTGACACTTAAAGATAGTTCTTCACTAGACTATGACAAACTGCTGTTAGCGACAGGGGGGCATGCCTTTATGCCTCCGGTCAAAGGCTGCGACAAAGCAGGTATTTTTGCACTTAGAACTTTAGATGACCTAAAAAAAATACAGAGCTACCTTGAAGGGAAACAACGCGTCGTTGTAGTTGGTGGCGGTCTTTTGGGCTTGGAAGCTGCCCATGGACTTATAGCACTGGGCAAACAAGTAACGGTTCTGGAATTTTTCCCTTATTTGCTGCCACGACAATTAGACCAAGAAATCTCTTTGCATGTACAAGCTCAGTTAGAAAAAGAAGGCATTCAGTTTGTTTTAAATACAGGGTGTGACGCTATTATAGGCGATGAATTCGTCACAGGCATTCACCTAGCAAATGGTGAAATACTGGAAGCAGACACAGTTATTTTTTCCGTTGGGGTCAGATCCAATATAAGCTTATTCGAGAACAGTCCGCTGGAGATCAATAAGGGCGTTGTAGTCAATGATAAAATGCAAACCAGTTTACCTGACGTTTATGCTGCAGGCGACTTAGTTGAATACCAAGGCGTTGTCTTTGGCCTGTGGACTGCTTCAAATGAGCATGGGCGCATTGCAGGCAGTAATTTAGCTGGAAAAGAAATGACTTATGCGTCACCGCAACTGGTGGCAACTTTAAACATTGGAGAAGTGAAGTTATTCTCAGCAGGGGACGTGTCCGTACCTGAACAAGTGATTACCTACAAAGACGACAAGGTCTGGCATCGGCTATTCATTAAAGAAGGTCATGTGGTGGGTGCAGTACTCACAGGTGACTTAGCGCTGATGTTAAAAGCCAAAAATGCAGTCAAAAATAAAAATAAAGCAGAGGCGGACGCTGACTTTATGTCTGTTTTAGGTTAATAACTGAGTTGGAGCAACTATGTGTCAAAAGATAAGGACTTTAGCTTTTGTTAAGACAATCTTTATCAATCCTTTAGCTTCTGTTCATTTTTTCTTAAGCACTGTGGACTAATATGTGTTTATGAGTGGTGCAGCGGTTACCATTACGGTAGCTTAGAGGCATCTAGAACAATACTAAGGAGAATGCATATGATTGTTTCAACGACTAATACATTAGAAGGCAGACCTGTTAAAGAGTATCTTGGCATCGTCAATGGCGAAGTTATTTCAGGTGTTAACTTTATTAAAGATTTTGCAGCTGGGCTGACTAACTTCTTTGGTGGACGCAGTGGTTCATATGAAAATGAACTGATTGAAGCGAGAACTAATGCCATTGAAGAAATGAAAACAGTAGCAGCACGCATGGGTGCAGACGCTGTCATTGGTGTAGACCTTGACTACGAAGTACTTGGTGCAGACGGTTCTATGCTGATGGTAGTCGCAACAGGAACTGCGGTTAAATTGTAGTATCTTAAAACATTAGCACCATAAAATTGACATATATGAAAAGCGTTGAACTTTTATTCTTCCCCCCAAGAATAAATAGATTCAACGCTTTTTTAATTTATTTTGTAATTTTATCAAATAT
>JBGSUZ010000244.1:0-1790 GCA_041753235.1 Acidaminobacteraceae bacterium | reverse complement strand
AAGAGTGAACCCTGACTGAGTCAGGGTTCACTTTACGTATCATCCCATTGAAATTGGAGGTTTAAGTAATGTTCAATAAGAAAACGATAGAAGATATCGAAGTAAAAGGCAAGAGAGTCCTCGTCAGAGTTGACTTTAACGTGCCACTTAAAGACGGCGTCATCACAGACGAAAATAGAATCGTCGGTGCACTTCCAACCATTAAGTATTTAATGGAAAAGGGCGCAAAAGTAATTCTTTGCTCGCACCTTGGCAAACCTAAGGCAGATAACTTAGAAAAATATACATTAGCGCCAGTTGCTAAAAGACTTTCAGAGATTCTTGGTAAAGAAGTTGTTTTCCCAAGCGAACTTGAAGTTGTTGGCGAAAAGGCTAGAGCTGCTGTTGCTGCTATGAACGAAGGCGATGTTGTTCTTCTTGAGAATACAAGATACAGAGCTGAAGAATCTAAGAACGGTGAAGCTTTTTCTAAAGACTTAGCGTCTATCGCTGATATTTATGTGAACGATGCATTTGGTTCTGCGCACAGAGCCCACTCGTCAACTGTTGGTGTTACTGAATTTGTAGAAGATTCAGTTTGTGGTTACCTCATCCAAAAAGAGCTCAAGTTCTTAGGGGATGCTGTAGAGAGCCCAGTAAGACCTTTCGTTGCAATTCTCGGCGGTGCTAAAGTTTCTGATAAAATAAATGTAATTGACAACTTACTTACAAAAGTAGATACCCTCATCATCGGTGGCGGTATGGCTTATACATTCTTAAAAGCACAAGGTTTCACAATTGGTACTTCTTTAGTAGAAGAAGACAAAGTCGACTATGCTAAAGAAATGATTGAAAAAGCTGCTGCTAAAGGCGTTAAGCTTCTTCTCCCAGTTGACCATATTACTGCAAATGCTTTCTCTGCTGATGCAACACCAGTTGTGACAGAAGACGAAAATATTGCTGATGGTTACATGGGCTTAGACATTGGACCAAAGACAGCGGCGCTTTACGCAGCGGCAGTAGCAAATGCTAAAACTGCTGTTTGGAATGGACCAATGGGCGTATTTGAATTTGAAAACTTTGCTAAGGGCACTATTGAAGTGGCTAAAGCACTTGCTAATTCAGATGCAACTACAATTATCGGCGGCGGCGATAGCGCAGCAGCTGTTAATATCCTTGGTTTTGGCGACAAAATGACGCACATATCAACTGGCGGCGGCGCATCTTTAGAATTCCTCGAAGGCAAAGCTCTTCCTGGTATCGAAGCGCTTAACGCAAGATAGGAGCTGCTATATGAGAAAACCTATAATCGCAGGTAACTGGAAAATGAATTTATCAATCGCTGAGGGTGTTAAGTTTGTAAATGACATCAAAGAAGCGGTTAAAAATACAGATGTTGAAGTAGTCATCTGTGCGCCTTTTACTTTCCTCAAGGATATGGTAGAAGCGACAAAAGGCACTAACATCAAAATTGCTGCACAAAACATGCACTTTGAAGCTTCTGGTGCTTACACTGGTGAAGTTTCAACAGACATGCTCAAAGAAGTTGGCGTGACACACGTGGTTATTGGTCATTCAGAAAGAAGACAATACTTCGCTGAAACTAATGAAACGGTTAACAAAAAAGTCAAAGCAGCTTTAGCAGCTGGCTTAGTGCCAATTATGTGCTGTGGCGAAACGCTTGAAGAGCGTGAAGCTGGCGACACTAAAAACGTTTGTAAAGTTCAAACGGTTGAAGGCTTAAACGGCATTTCTGCTGAAGATATGCCAAAAGTAGTCATCGCTTACGAGCCAATCTGGGCAATCGGCAC
>JBGSUZ010000243.1:0-2642 GCA_041753235.1 Acidaminobacteraceae bacterium | reverse complement strand
ATCATGTGGTCCGCGGTGACGACTAGGAATTCTGAACCGAGTGCTAAGAAGCAGAGTAGTCCAAGGTTGAAATAATTGCCACCTTTGATTTGTTTTTGTACTGGTACCGTTGTTTGGGTTTGTTTTATAATTTGAGTTGTCATATGTAATGCCCTCCGTTTTTTATGCGATTTATGGTGGTGCACCGCTTTCTTGAAACCAATGTAACACATTGAAAAACAGCGTTTCAAGGGTTTGTGACTGAGTTGCATTTAGAGCAGACTAAGTTGCACATATTGCTCAAAATGAACAATTGAGGTCAAGCAAGTAGGTCTATTTCGAGGTATGATTAAACTGTAAACAAGAGCGAACGGTCGGCCGACTTAGCTTGGGTTACGAAAGAGGTGCAGGTATGGAGTCTTTTGAGAAAATAGAAGCAGTGCAGCGAATGCAGGACTATATAGAGGCGCATTTAACGGAGCCGGTAACACTAAATCAATTGGCTCAGGCGGCGGGGTATTCACCTTGGTATGCGTCACGACTTTTTAAGGAAATAATGAAGAAAACGGCGTTTGACTACCTGAGACAGCGGCGTATGACAGAAGCGGCAAAAGTTTTAAGCGAGGGTCACCACCGTGTAATAGACGTGGCTCTGGATTTTGTCTTTGACTCTCATGAAGGTTTTTCGAGAGCATTTGCCAAGACTTTTGGTATGTCACCTCAAAGTTATGCGACAAAAAAACCACCAGTCCCTTATTTTCTGCCCTATAGTATCAAAGCTTATTACCTGTTATTGCATAAGCAGAGCGTAAGTAAAGGAGGCATTGAAATGATAAAAGATCAAACTATATTTGTACAAGTGATGGACAAACCAGCTAGAAAGGCAATTATTAAAAGAGGTATTCAGGCAACACATTACTTTGAATACTGTGAAGAGGTAGGGTGTGACGTTTGGGGTGTACTCGTCAGCGTGAAGGAAGCACTGGCAGAACCTGTAGGTATGTGGCTACCAGAAAACATGAGAGTTTCAGGGACGTCAGAGTATGTTCAGGGGGTTGAAGTACCGTTGACTTATAGCGGTGTGGTGCCAGAGGGTTTTGAACTCATTGAGCTGCCAGCCTGTCAGATGATGGTCTTCCAAGGGGCGCCTTATGATGATGATAATTTTGGTGAGGCTATAGAAGCACTATGGGCGGCGGTAGGCCGTTATGACCCTAAGCTTTACGGGTTTGACTGGGAGCCTTCAGCAGGCCCAAGAATGCAGTTAGAACCTCAGGGGTACAGGGGCTATATAGAAATGAAACCCGTTAAGCGTTTATAAGACGCTTGTTAGGAAAGTTATTCATAAAGCGTATGTAAAAAGTCGGTGGCTGAGCTTGAGGTCACCGACTTTTTTGTTGTTTGACACGCTCCTGACACATTAGCCCTCTATAGTGGTGTCTGGAGGTAATGCATATGAATACAATTTTGAAAAGAAGTATAGCAATCGGACTGAGTACTTTATTGGGCCTTGGTGTTTTCTTTGGGGCAGCTGGTCCAATGAAACGAAGTGAAGCAGAAACTGACACCAGTAAAGTTACTCTCACTAAAACAAAGTCAAAAGACTTTGAGTTTCAAGTAGTACCAGAGACTTTTGAACTCAGTATTAGTAATGGTGGACAAACGGAAAAGGTTTCAGAACCTATGCCAAAACAAACGGTAACGGATTATAAAAAGACAAAAGACGCTGTAAGCTGGACATATCCGGATGCAAAACTCTTAGTTAATTTAAGTAAGACGTCTGATTATTTGGACGTTAAAATTACATCAACGGCTAAAGGCGCTAATGAAATTGCTTGGCCTAGGGTAAGTGGTGACCAGCTAGTCATGCCATTTGGTGAGGGGAAAATCTTTTCATCAACTGACGAGAATTGGAAGACTTATTTAACGGATAAGGAGCTAGAGATAAGCGATGGTTATAGCATGCAATTTTTCGGTGTGATGAAAAAGCAATTTGGCCTACTCTATATGGTAGACGACATGTATAATACGTCAGTTACTTTTGATACACAGAAAAACATAACCATGAACTACACCCATGCGTTCACGAAAATCAATAAGGATAAAACCTATGGGTATAAATTATATGTGACTGACAAAGACCCAGTTCAAATGGCAAAAATTTACCGTCAAGACCGCATTGAAAAAGGTGCTTTTACTACCTTGGCGCAAAAGACTAAAGCACAGCCTAATATTGAAAAACTTTATGGTGCCCCTCATATTTACTTATGGGATGACAAGGCAAAAGTTTCGTTTTTAGAAAGTTTAAAAAAAGAAGGCATAGATAGGGCTTGGATTGGCTTTGACACATGGAGCAAGGGCACAGGCAACCCTGAATTTGTTCAAAAGGCAAATCAAATGGGCTATTTAATAGGGATGTATGACTCTTACCACTCAATTCATGCACCAGGTAAGGCCGAATGGGAAACTGCCGCATTTAAGGACGCATCTCTTTATGAAAAAGGGACAGTCACCAAACAAAATGGGAAAAAAGCCACTGGTTTCAACGGCCGAGGTAGAAAATTAAACCCGATATTTGGTATGGACGAAGTGAAAGATAGACTGAATAAAATGGTTACAAAGGATTTGCCATTTAATTCGTGGTTTATCGATTGCGATGCCAC